>JBQCJC010000077.1:0-5987 GCA_051953135.1 Thermoanaerobaculia bacterium
GCGTGTCACTTCGCCGGCGAGCCGTTGCCCGCGTCGACAAATCCGGAAAATCTCGGCGGGTAAGCCAACGGAAGACCACTTCGTTCGTATAGGCGAGAAGAGGTCTAGAATCGCGCCGCCTCGATCGGACCAGTAGCATCACGAAACCAACATCGAAAGTCTTCGTACAAGAGGCGTGTCTGGGAGGATTTGCATGACCGCATTGCGACGGTTGATCACATTACTTACGTTGTCGCTCGCGACGACCGCTCTGCTCGCGCAGGAGGCGCCAGTTGCGCGCACGACGGAGCCGGTGACCGCCGAGACGGATCAGGATGCGAACAGTGCGCGCGCGTTGCGCCTGTCGTTGAACGACGCCGTTGCCAACACCGTTTCGAAAAACCTGAACATCGACCTGCAGCGTTTCGAGCACCGCATTTCCGGCGAGGAGATCGTCCGTCAGTACGGAATCTTCGATCCGGTTGCAGAGGCTTCGCTCAATCAATCGTTTGCGGAGCGCACGTCCGTTACCGCGCTTGCGGGCGGCGCGGGACGTTCCACCACGCTCGATTTCGGCTGGAGCCACTTCCTGCCGACCGGTGCGACGTACACCGTGAACTTCGACAACACGCGCTCGACGAGCACGGGACCGTTCGTCTCGTTCAGCCCGAGCTACGAGACCGGCCTGCGCTTCGGCGCGACGCAGCCGTTGCTGCGCGACTTCGGTCTCGACATCAATCGCCGCAACATCAACATCGCGCGCAACAACCTCGGCATCAGCCGCGAGGCGTTCCGCAATGTGCTCAATGACACCGCGCTGCTCGTCGAGACCGCGTATCTCGATCTCGTCTACGCGCGACGCAACGTCGAAGTCGTGAAGGAAACGCTCTTCCTCGCGCGCGACCAGTCCCGCATTACGCAGATCCGCATCGACGTCGGTGCGTCCGCACCGCTCGACATCCTTCAGCCTCGCGTGCAGATCGCCCAGACGGAAGAAACTCTCATCCGCGCCGTAGCGTCGGTTCGCGAAGCGGAAGATCGCCTGCGCCAGCTCATGAACCTCCCGCTCTCCGAGTGGGATCGTCCGATCATTCCGATCGACACGTTCGACTATCAGCCGCTGAACATCGACGTCGCTTCGGCCATCAATCGCGCGTACACGCAGCGTCCCGAGATCACGCAGGAAGAACTGCGCACCTCGAACGCGCGCATCAACCTTCTCTTCGCGCGCAATCAAACGCTGCCCGCGCTCGATCTGAACCTCGGCTACGGCCTCGCCGGCGTCGCCGGTCGTACGCTCGATCAGAGCGGCAACCCCGATCCGGAGATTCGTTCGACCGGTTACACCTCCGCATTCGAAAACCTCTTCCAGCGCGACTTCCCGTCGTGGAACATCGGCCTCTCGTTCTCGATGCCGCTGCGCCGCATCGGTGCGCGCGCTGCTGCGCGTCAGGCCGAACTGCAGTTGCAGGAATCGCAGATCTCGCAGGACCTCACGCGCCAGAACATCGCCATCGAAGTGCGTAACGCCGCACGCGACGTCGATGCCTCGGCACGCGCGATCGAAGCCGCGCGTGCGGCTCGCGAAGCCGCGGAATCGAACGTCGATGCGGAGCGCAAGCGCTACGAAAACGGCATGACCACGAACTTCCAGGTCCTGCAGGTGCAGCAGCAGCTCTCCGACGCGCGTCGCACTGAATTGCAATCGATCATCGGTTACGCATCGGCACGTGCGCGCTTCAACGCTGCGACCGGCGACATCCTCGCGCAGCGCGGCATCACCGTCGACGTTCCCGAAGTTCCGACAGAACCGAAGGCTTATCAGTTCCTCGACCGGTACAATTGGCTCAATTACTCCAGCCGATTGAAACCGGAGGAACCGTCCAAATGACCGATAGCGTCGACTCGTCGATCGAAACTCCGCCGGGAGTCCCGGCACCGGCTCCAAAAAATTCGTTCGCAAGAATGGCGGGGGTGCTGTTTGCCCCCGCCGACACGTTTCAGGACATCGCGCGGAAACCCGACTGGGTCGTTCCGCTCATCCTGATCGTGCTGCTGCAGATCGTCAGCTCGCTGATCCTCGTTCCGAAAATCGATTTCAGCACCGCGTTCCGCGAACAGATGCAGAAGAGCGGACGCAAGATGTCTGAGGCGGATCTCGAGCGCGCGGAAAAAATGGCGGGTGCGTTCGCCAAAGTCACCGGCTACGCATCACCCGTGATCGGCGTCGGAATGATCGTCGCCATCGCCGCCATCCTGATGCTCACGTTCCGACTTTTCGGCGGCGACAACAACTTCATGCAGTCCTTCTCGGTCACGCTTTATTCGTGGATCCCGATGTTGATCCTCGGCGTGATCATGATGATCGTTTTGTTCTCGCGAGAATCGATCGATCCCAGGCAAATGGCGACGCTCGTGCGATCGAATCCCGGCTTCACCGTCGACATGACGGCGAACCCCGTGCTCTTCGCGCTCGCATCGTCGTTCGATCTCTTCACGATCTGGATGCTGGTTCTGCTGAGCATCGGCTTCTCCACGATCTCGCTCCTGTCGCGCATGAAGAGCGCGGTCCTGATTTTCGCGCTCTGGCTCGCGCTCGTCTTCGTGAAGGTTGGATTCGCAGCGCTTGGTGCGGCGGCGCAAGCGAAGGCCTGACGTGAAGCGCTGGGTCATCATCGTCATCGTCGTTGTGGCGCTCGCTGCGATCATCGCGGCGAGCGTTTTCAGTGGCCGCGAAGAAGGCGAGAAGATTTACGCCGAGCCCGCGGCGCGACGCACCATCGAAGAAGTCGTCACCGCGCCCGGCCAGGTCGATCCGAAGGTCAAGGTCAACATCAGCGCGCACATCGTCGGCAAAATCGAGAAGCTCTACTTTCTCGAAGGCGACACCGTGAAGCGCGGACAGAAACTCGTTGAGCTCGAGAAACCGTTGTACGTCGCGCAGGTCGATCGCTTGCGCGCGGAGCTTGCGAGCCGCCGCGTCGAAGTGCAACGCGCACGCGCTGCACTCAACACCGCGCAGTCCGCCTACAACCGCGCGCAGAACCTCAACAAGCAAGGCATTCAGGCGCAGGAATTGTTCGAACAAGCGCGCCTCGGACTCGACAACGCACGCGCCGGACTCGCGGCTGCAGATCAGGGCGTGAATCAGGCCGAAGCCGCGTTGCGCTCCGCGAGCGAAGACCTCTCACGCACCACCATCGTTTCGCCGATCGACGGCAAAGTCGTGCAGCTCAACGCGCACGAAGGCGAAGTCGTCGTCACCGGCACGATGAACAATCCCGGCTCCGTCATCGCCGTCATCGCTGATCTCTCGCAGATCCTCGTCGAAGCCGAAGTCGGCGAGACCGAAGTCGTCGGCGTGAAGCTCGGACAAGTCGCGAAGATCAAGATCGACGCGATTCCGAATCACGAGTACCACGGCCGCGTTGTCGAGATCGGCAGCTCCGCAAACGTGCGGCAAGGTGCGGGCGCGGGCATTCGCTACTTCACCGTGAAAGCCGCCGTCGAAGATGCGGATGATCGGCTGCGTCCCGGCATGAGCTCGTCGGTTTCGATCGTCACGAATCAGGCCGTGAATACCGTCGCCGTTCCGATCCAGTGCGTGGTCGAGCGAGCGAAAAACGAAGAAGATTCGGATTCGGTGAAGCAAAAATTCGTTTTTCTCGTACAAGAGGGGAAAGCGAAGCAGGTCGCGGTCACGACCGGCATCAGCGACGCCACGCATGTGGCGATCCTGAAAGGCGTGAACGTGGGTGATTCGCTCATCACCGGTCCGTTCCGTACGCTCAAGAAATTGAAGGATGGGACGAAGGTGAACGTGACCAAAGAACAGAAGAAGACGTCGAAGGACGAGGACAAAGACGAATGAGTGCACTCCCCGATATCCAGCCGGCCCACCTGATCGAAATGCACGAGCTCACGCGCGTGTACGACCTCGGTCCGCAGCAGATCTACGCGCTGCGCGGTGTGAATCTCACCATCGAGCCCGGCGAATACGTTGCCATCATGGGCCCCTCGGGCTCCGGCAAATCGACGTTGATGAACATCGTCGGCTGCCTCGACACGCCGAGCTCCGGCAAGTACCTGCTCGACGGCGTTCCGGTCGAAAGCATGAACGACGACGAGCTCGCCGCGATTCGCAATCGCAAGATCGGATTCGTCTTCCAGACCTTCAACCTCCTCGCGCGCACCACCGCGTTGCAGAACGTCGAGTTGCCGCTCGTCTACGCGAAGATCACGCGCGCCGAACGACGCGAACGCGCGGAAGAAGCATTGATCGCGGTCGGCTTGAAAGATCGCATGGGCCATCAGCCGAATGAGCTCTCCGGCGGTCAGCGCCAGCGCGTGGCGATTGCACGTGCGCTCGTGAACAAGCCGTCGCTGCTGCTCGCCGACGAACCGACCGGCAACCTCGATTCACAAACCGGTCGCGAGATCCTCGATCTCTTCCACGAACTGCACGGCCGCGGCAACTCGATCATCATGGTCACGCACGAGGATGACGTGGCGCAGGAAGCGAAGCGCATCATTCGCATCAAGGATGGTCGCGTCGCGTCGTAGACTCTCGTCGTGCTTTCCGAGAACATCAAGATCGCGTTGCGCGCGATTCGCGCGAACAAGATGCGATCCGTCCTCACGGTTCTGGGTGTCATGATCGGCGTGGCCGCGGTCATCGCGGTCGTGTCGATCGTGCAGGGCATGCAGTACAAAATCTCGCAGGACCTGCAGGACATCGGTTCGAACTTCATCGAAGTCTTTCCCGATCCCGGCGAGCAGCGCAATCCGCTGCTGCAGAAACTGCCGGACCTCACGATCGACGACGCGGCCGCCGTGCGTCGCGGCACCACCGCGATTCAGGACTTCACGCCGATCTTCATCACCCAGGCGCAGACGAAGAACGCCGACGCGCGTCACTCCGTGCAGCTCTACGCGGTCAACACGTCGTACCAGGAGATCGTCAATCACTGGGTCGAGCACGGACGCTTCTTCACGTCCGTCGATGAAGAGCAGAAGAAGCGCGTCTGCATTCTCGGACCCGACGCGGTCAAGGATCTTCGTCTCGGCGACAACCCGCTCGGCAAGCTGATCCAGGTCGACAACAACACGTTCACTGTCGTCGGCGTCACGGAGAAAAAGGGCGGCACGTTCGGCAACAACCAGGACGACATCATCATCATCCCGTTCGCCACTGCGACGGTCGTGTACGGCACCGAGAACATGCGCAAGCTCGTGCTCGCGTTTCAAATGGCGGATGGTGCGGACATCGAGCTTGCGAAGGAGCAGGTGAGGGATGTGCTGCGCACGCGGCATCATTTGAAAGAAGAAGATGCGGATGACTTTCGCATCCTCGCGCAGGAAGAGCTGCTCAAGACGATCTCGACGGTGTTAGGCAGCGTGACGCTGATTCTCGGCACGGTCGTCGGCGTGGCATTGCTCGTCGGCGGCATCGGAATCATGAACATCATGCTCGTGTCCGTCACCGAGCGAACGCGCGAGATCGGTATTCGCAAATCGATCGGCGCACGACGCCGCGACATCCTCGTGCAGTTCATCATCGAAGCCATCACGCTCTCCGGACTCGGCGGCGTGATCGGTGTCGTCGGCGGTTATCTCCTCGCTAACGCCGTCCGCCTCGGCCTGAAGAAATGGGTCGAGCTTCCGCCCATCCACACCCCACTCTGGGCCATCCTTCTGGCAGTCATCTTCTGCGGTTTGCTGGGAATCCTTTTCGGTGTCTATCCAGCAGCGAAGGCGTCGAAGCTCGATCCGATCGAGGCGTTGCGGTACGAGTGAGTTGGGGGGGGGGGGGGGGGGGGGGGGGGGGGGGGGGGGGGGGGGGGGGGGGGGGTTGGTGGACACCATAACAAAAACCGACCGCCCCGGGGTCGCGTTCGAGCTGCTTCCGCCGCTCCCGGAACGGGGCGAAGTAGGCGTCGATCTTGTTCAACAGCAGCGTCTTGGCGTCGCCGTAGCCGAACGGCCGGCCGCCGCGGCTGTCGGCGTCC
>JBQCJC010000078.1:0-2924 GCA_051953135.1 Thermoanaerobaculia bacterium
TTCATAACAGTCCCTCCTGCACGAGCTCGCGCGTGAGCGACTCGGCATCGACGAATTGAAACGCACGCATGCCGACGCCACGCGCGGCCAGTACATTCTCGATCAGGTCGTCAATGAAGACGACATTCTGCGGCTTCGCGCCGATCACTTCGAGCGCGCGGCGAAACATGTCGGGATCGGGTTTCGCGACTTTGAATCGATACGAGAAGACGAAGCGATCGTCTTTGCGAAAGAGTCCCGCAAACTTGCGCGGGATGAGCTCCGCATGTACTTCGTTGGAGTTGGAGAGAAACGCAACGCGATACTTCTTCCTCACCTGCTCGAGCAACACCTCGGCGCCGACGATGGTGCCATCGAAGAAGTCGCTCCACAACGCGCGAAACTCGCGCGAGCTCCCGCGATAGCCGGTGCGATCGCAAATGAAGTCGTAGAACTCGGCGAAGGTCACGGCACCGCGCTCGAGATCGCGATACGCGCCCGGCGCTTCGAGCAATTCAACGAGATCATCGCGCGTGATCTTCGACGCGCGACAGACGTTCTCCAGCACGCGCTCGTACGCGAGTTTGATGAGGGTGTTGCCGAGGTCGAAGAGGAACCAGGTAATCATGATGAAGCGGTCGTCGGTTGTCGGGAGCCGGTTGTCGGGAGGCCACCCACCCGGCCACGTTCGAATGGCGAAGCGGTTCTCCCGACTACTGACTACCGACTACCGACTACATCCTGAAAACTCCAAACTTCGGATCCGCGATCTTCTCGTTATACGCGATCGACAATCCCAATCCGAGGTATGTGCGCGTTTCCGCGGGGTCGATGACGCCGTCGTCCCACAAGCGCGCCGTCGAGTAATACGGGCTTCCCTCGGTCTCATACTTCGCGAGGACGGGATCGGCGATGCTGCGCTCTTCTTCGTGCGACAGCTCCTTCCCTTCGCGCGCGAGTTGATCGCGCTTCACCGTCGTCAACACGCCCGCGGCCTGCTCGCCGCCCATCACCGAGATGCGCGCGTTCGGCCACATCCACAGGAATCGCGGCGAGTACGCGCGGCCGCACATGCCGTAATTTCCGGCGCCGAACGAGCCGCCGATGATCACGGTGAATTTCGGCACCGTCGAATTCGCAACCGCGTGCACCATCTTCGCGCCGTCTTTCGCGATGCCGCCGCGCTCGTACTGCTTGCCGACCATGAAGCCGGTGATGTTCTGCAGGAAGATCAGCGGAATGCGGCGTTGATTGCACAACTCGATGAAGTGCGTCGCCTTCAATGCGGACTCGGAGAACAGCACGCCGTTGTTCGCGAGGATGCCGACTTTGTAGCCGAAGATGCGCGCGAAACCGGTGACGAGCGTCGTGCCGTAGCGTTCCTTGAACTCATGAAACTTCGAACCGTCGACGATGCGCATGATCACTTCGCGCACGTCATACGGCTTGCGCAGATCGCGCGGGATGACGCCGTAGATTTCTTTCGGGTCGTGCGCCGGCTCTTCGGGCTCGATGCGCGTCGGCGGTTCCTGCTTTTCGAGCCGCAGGTTCTCGACGATATTGCGCACGATCGCGATCGCGTGCTCGTCGTCTTCCGCGAAATGATCGGCAACGCCGCTAATGCGCGTGTGGACATCCGCGCCGCCTAACTCTTCGGCGGTGACTTCTTCGCCGGTCGCGGCTTTCACGAGCGGCGGACCGCCGAGGAAGATTGTGCCGGTGTTCTTGACGATCACGGCTTCGTCGGACATCGCCGGCACATACGCGCCGCCCGCGGTACAGGAGCCCATCACCGCGGAGATCTGCGGGATCTCATTCGCCGACATCACGGCCTGGTTGTAGAAGATGCGGCCGAAGTGCTCGCGATCGGGAAAGACGTCGGCCTGCAGCGGCAGGAATGCGCCGCCGGAATCGACGAGGTAGACGCATGGAAGATGGTTCTGCATCGCCACTTCCTGCGCGCGGAGATGCTTCTTCACGGTCATCGGAAAGTACGTGCCGCCTTTGACCGTAGCGTCGTTCGCGATGATGAGGCACTCGCGATCGTGAATACGACCGATGCCGGTGATCATGCCGGCGGCCGGCGCTTCGTCGTCATACATGCCATTCGCCGCGAGCCCGGAAAGCTCGAGGAACGGCGTGTCAGGATCCAGCAGCGCGGCGATGCGCTCGCGCGGCGGAACCTTGCCCTGCTGCTTGTGACGCTCGAGATATTTCGGCCCGCCGCCCTGTCTGGCTTTGGCGATGCGGTGATTGAGCTCATCGACGAGCGACTGCATCCGCTCGGCGTTTTGTTTGAAGTCGTCCGATGAAGAATCGAGATGAGTGTCGAGTGCTTCCATGCGCGGCGCGGAGTATATCGGCCGGCACGGCCGGCAGCGCTTGTTGTTCCTTCTAACAAGAGCGTTCTCGAACTCTCTCACTTCACGGCAAGCGCAACGTACGGCTGGTTTCCCGTCCCATGCATCCCCGAGGTCACCGCGGTCATCACCACGCACGGCCGCCCTGCGCATGTGCAGGACGCGATTGCGTCGTTGCGCGCGGAGACGTACGCGAGCGTCGACATCGTCGTGGTCGATGATGGGTGCGAGTTCGTGCCGGCGGCGCCGCATCGCGATGTGCCGTTGCGGATTGCGCGCGGTCACAAACTCGGCGTGGCACGCGCGAGAAACATGGGACTCGCGGCAGCGCGCGGCGAGTTCGTGATTTTTCTCGACGACGATGACGTCGCGCTGCCGCATCGCATCGCGACGCTCGTCAGCGTCGCACGGCGTCAGGACGCGAGTCTCTGCTTCGGCATGACGCGCAGGCTCGTCGATGATGGCGTCGAGTCATTCGCGAACGTCCCGACGTACGTCGCTCCCGGCGCGATGACGTTCAGCGATTTATTGCTGTGCGCACCGCACGTCAACGCCGTGCTTGCACGCACGGACGTGCTGCGCGCC
>JBQCJC010000079.1:0-2518 GCA_051953135.1 Thermoanaerobaculia bacterium
CGATCTCGCGCGCATGAAATCCGACGCACTGCTCGTCAACACGGCGCGCGCGGAATTGATCGAGCCCGGCGCGCTGCTCGATGCGCTGCAGAACGGCCGTCCCGGCTTCGCCGCGATCGATGTGTATGATGACGAGCCCGCGATTGACGATCCACTCGTAAAACTTCCGAACGTCATCGCCACCCCGCACCTCGGCTACGTCGAAAAGGATTCGTACGAGCTCTATTTCGGCGAGGCATTCGCGTCGTTAGTGAATTCTTAAGAATCACGCGGCGCCTCTCCAACCTTTTCACATCCTGCTAGGAAACTCTTAGCAACGCGAGCACCGCGCCGTCCCTAGATTGCTCCTCGAACAAAGGAGACAACCCGTGACGACGACATTCGAAACGATCGAGGCACCGGCGCTCAGCGAGACCGCGAATGCACTCGAATCGATGCTGCTCATTCGCGCCTTCGAAGAAAAAATGGCCGCGCTCAAAGCGGCCAATCTCGCTCCCAGCGTCTGCACCTCCGTCGGGCAGGAAGCGTCCGCCGTCGGTGTGATCGGCGCGCTGCGCAGCGACGATCTGATTCTCACCAACCACCGCAGCGCCGGACACCTCCTCGCGCGCGGTGCCGATCCCAATCGCCTCATGGCCGAGATCCACGGCAAAGCGACCGGCTACTGCAAAGGCAAGAGCGGCTCGCTGCACGTCAGCGTCAAAGAGCTCGGCGTGGTACTGACGTCGACGATCGTCGGTGGCGAATTGTCGCTCGCGACCGGCGTCGGTCTTTCGACTTCGATGTCCGACACGGACGCCATCGTCGTCGTTTTCTTCGGCGACGGCGCCGCGACCGAAGGCATCTTCCACGAGTCCGTGAATCTTGCGTCCGTGTGGGATCTGCCGATTCTTTATGTCTGCGAAAACAATCAGTGGCAGGCGTATGTGCACCGCAAGGAAACGATGCGCGTCGATCACGTCAGTGAATGGGCGTCGCGTTATGACATCCCGGCGAAGACGGTCAATGGCAATGACGTCGAAGCGGTGCGCGCCGCGGCCGACGAAGCCGTCGATTACATTCGCAAAAACCGTAAGCCGTATTTTCTTGAGACCTATACCTACCGACTGCGCGGGCACATGGAGCCGGACGATCAGGCGTATGTCGATAAGAACGAACTGGCCGCGTGGCAGCGCCGCGATCCGATTGCAGCGCTCGAAGAGCGTCTGCTGTCGACGAATTTCATCAGCGCCAAAGACATCGCCGATGTGCGCGAGCGCGTTGCGCGTCGTGTGGAAGCGGCGGCGGAGTTCGCACAGAGCTCGCCTTATCCGTCCTTCGACGAATTGCTGACGGACGTCTACGCGTAAGGAGACAAATCATGAGAACCATCACTACAGACGAAGCGATCGTCGAAGCGATTACTGAAGAAATGCGGCGCGATCCGCGCGTGGTCATGTTCGGCGAAGGCGTGGCCACGAAAGGCTGGAAACTCGCACAGGAATTCGGCAATAAGCGCATTCGCAATACGCCGCTGGCCGAGGGGATCATTGCAGGAACCGCGGCAGGTGCGGCGGCGACGGGATTACGTCCCATTGTCGATCTGCTGTTCGCGCCGTTCCTGACGTTCGCAATGGACGAGATCGTGAACAGCGCCGGCAAATTGCGTTACATGTCCGGCGGACAATTCAGCTTCCCGATGGTCGCGATTACGCGCACTGGCGCGGGCTGGGGCGTCGGCGCACAGCACAATCACAATGTCGAAGCGTGGTTTGTCCATACGCCCGGCGTGAAAGTCGTCATGCCGTCGAATCCCGCCGATTTCAAAGGACTGCTCAAAGCCGCGGTGCGCGATGACAATCCGGTCATGTTCTTTACGGACATTTCGCTGATTTATGTGCCGGGCGAGATTCCGGAGGGCGAGCACCTCGTCGAGATCGGTAAGGCCGCAATCAAACGCGAAGGCGCGGACGTGACGCTGATTTCTTACGCGAAGACCGTGCAGACGTGCCTCACTGCCGCCGATGCATTACAGGAGCAGGGCATCTCCGCAGAGGTCATTGACCTGCGCACGCTGAAGCCTCTCGACGAGGCGACGATTCTCGCGAGTGTGCAGCGTACCGGACGCGCGGTCGTCGTGCACGAAGCCGGCGGTCCCTGTGGTGTCGGCGCGGAAGTGGCCGCGATTCTCGGAGAGAAGGCATTCGGCTCATTGAAGGCTCCGGTGATCCGCCTGACAGGCCCCGATGTCCCGCCGCCCGCGTCGTATCCGCTCGAAGCCGCGTATGTGCCGCAGGCCGACGCGGTGGTCGCGGCGGTAAAGAAGCAAATCGGATAAACGGAGCGCCGGCGCCCACGCCGGCTGAGTACGCGGCGTCTCGCCGTCAACGCATCGACGCGGGCGTGGCGCCCGCGATCCAGCCGACGATGGCGTCGGCGCTCCGCCGTAACGCAAATCAGATAACGGAGCGCCGGCGCCCACGCCGGCTGAGTACGCGGCGTCTCGCCGTCAACGCATCGACGCGGGCGTGGCGCCCGC
>JBQCJC010000080.1:0-5122 GCA_051953135.1 Thermoanaerobaculia bacterium
TGCTGAATCGCGACGCGAAATCGATCAACGCCAATCGCATCGATGCCGCACGCGAAGCCGCGCGCGCGACGCAATGCGTCGTGGTGTTGAAAGGCTTTCAATCGCTCGTCGCCGAGCCCGATGGATCGGTGTTCGTGAATCCCACGGGCAATCCCGGCATGGCCACCGGCGGCATGGGCGATGTGTTGTCCGGCATCATCGCCGCGTTGCTCGCGCGAGGCGCGGATCCTGTTGATGCCGCATGCACGGGCGTTTACCTGCACGGACTCGCGGGCGATCTGCTCCGCGATGAATTCGGCGATACGGGACTCGCGGCCATCGACCTCGCGGAGAGAATCCCAAAAGCGATCCAAAGAATGCGATAGGGAGCGCCGGTGTCTTCACCGGCTGGCCCGGCGGCGTCCGCGCCGCCGTCAATCGACGCGGGCGATGACGCCCGCGATCCAGCCGACGAAGACGTCGGCGCTCCACTACACTTCCCTCGCAATGCAATTCCTTGCGAAATCCGAAGCCGAATCCATCGAAGCCGCGAAACAAATCGCCCGATCCCTCGGCGCCAACTCCCCCGTGCATCTCATCGGCGATCTCGGAGCGGGCAAGACGTTTCTCGCGCGTGCGATCGCGGCGGAGCTCGGCGCGGATCCGAAAGAAGTCGCATCGCCATCCTTCGCGATCGTGCACGAATACCCGCGCAAAGCAGGCGCGCCGATCATTCACATCGACGGCTATCGCCTCTCCGAAAATCGTCGCGAGTGGCTGGAGATCGGGATTCCCGAAATGCTCTCCGGTCCCGGCGTGAAGCTCATCGAGTGGCCGAAGTCCGCGTTCGAAGAATTCGAAGACGGTCACGTCGAAGTGCGCATCGCCGTCAACGACGATGGCTCGCGCGCCATTGACGTGTCGCGAAACTGAGCTTGTCCGGATTCACGATCGAGATCAGCTCCACGATGCGATCGTCTTCATAGACGAACGTGAGAATGCTCTCGATCACATCGTCACGCCGCATGACGATGGCCGGCGCGCCATTCACTTCGAGCACATCGAACCAAATGCCGGCCGAGTATTTCTCCATCAAACCGAAGAAGAGACGAGTGACGATGTCGATGCCGAGGAGTGGACGTTTGGAGGCGAAGGCCTTGCCGCCGCCGTCTGCCATCGCCATCACATCCGCCGCGAGTACCTGACGCAACCCATCAACGTCGCGCGCCGCGAGCGCGTGCATGAAGCGATCGATCATCATGCGCTGCTGTTCCACGGGCGGCGTGAAGCGTCGACGCTCATCGCTCACGCGTTCTTTCGCGCGATGCAGAATCTGTCGCGACGCCGCGCTCGTGATGCCGAGGATCGTGGCGATCTCGTTGTGATCGTGATCGAGCACCTCGTACAACAACAGCACCGCGCGCTCCTGCGGCGAGAGACGTTCGAGCGCGCGCAACAACGCGAGTTCCACCTTCTCATCGCGCGTCACGCGCGCGAACGGATCATCGTCGATGCCGGTCAGCACGGGCTCCGGCAGCCACACGCCAACGTACTCCTCGCGACGATGCTGTGCGGACTTCAATCGATCGAGCGCGAGGCGCGTGACGATGGTGATGAGAAACGCTTTCAGCTCGCGAATCTCTCCGGCATTCGCCGACGCGAATCGCACATACGCGTCCTGCACGAGATCCTCGGCATCCGCCGCGCTGCCGGTCATGCTATACGCAATCGAAAAGCGCAGCGGCCGGTAGGTTTCGAAGTCCAAAGCGGGCCGAAAAGTAACACGCTAGAATCCGCGCGCAATGCAGATCACGCCCGAAGTCATCAAGTCTCACGGCATCACCGACGACGAATATCAGCGCATCCTCCAAATCCTCGGGCGAGAGCCGAATTACACCGAGCTCGGCATCTTCTCCGTGATGTGGTCCGAGCACTGCTCGTACAAATCGTCGCGCGTGCATCTGCGCAAATTTCCGACGAGCGGACCGAAAGTCGTGCAGGGTCCCGGCGAGAACGCGGGCGTGATTGACATCGGCGACGGCTGGGTCGCGGCGTTCAAGATGGAATCGCACAACCATCCGTCGTTCATCGAGCCGTACCAGGGCGCGGCGACCGGCGTCGGCGGCATTCTGCGCGACATCTTCACGATGGGCGCACGGCCGATCGCGTGTCTCGATTCATTGCGCTTCGGCGCGCTCGACGCGCCGCGCATGAAATACCTCGTCGACGGTGTCGTGCGCGGCATCAGCGGCTACGGCAACTGCATTGGCATTCCGACCGTTGGCGGGGAGACATCGTTTCACGCGTCGTACAACGGCAACATCCTCGTCAACGTCTTCGCCCTCGGCGTCACGCAGCGCGAAAAGATTTTCAAAGGCACCGCGAGCGGCGTCGGCAATCCGGTGATTTACGTCGGATCGAAAACCGGCCGCGATGGCATTCACGGCGCGACGATGGCGTCTGCCGAATTCGACGAAGCCTCCGAAGAGAAACGTCCCACCGTGCAGGTCGGCGATCCGTTCACCGAGAAGCTGCTGCTCGAAGCGTGTCTCGAGATCATGGACTCCGATGCGATTGTCGGCATTCAGGACATGGGTGCCGCGGGACTCACATCGTCCTCATTCGAGATGGCCGGACGCGCGGGCACGGGCATTCGCATGCATCTCGATCGCGTGCCGATTCGCGAGAGCGGCATGACGCCGTACGAGATCATGCTCAGCGAATCGCAGGAGCGCATGCTCATCGTCGCGAAGGCAGGACGCGAAGCGGACGTCGTGCGCGTGTTCGAGAAATGGGATCTCAACGCCGCGGTCGTCGGCGAAGTGACGGATGACGGCTTCGTGCGACTGGTGTGGCACGGCGAAGAGGTCGCGCAGATTCCGGTCGATCCGATCTCGACGGAAGCGCCGGTGTACAACCGTCCAATCGCGCGGCCGGAGTACGCGGATCGCATCGCTGCGTCGTTGCAGCGCGGGCGCGTCGAAGACGGCGACATCACCGAGACGCTGCTTCGTCTCATCGCCTCGCCGAATCTCTGTTCGAAGCACTGGATCTTCGAGCAGTACGACACGACCGTGCGCACGAACACGATTGCGGGTCCGGAGCATCGCGACGCAGCGGTCGTACGCGTGAAGGAAACCGGACGCGCGCTTGCGATCACGTCCGATGTGAATCCGTTGTACTGCTATCTCGATCCGTATGAAGGCGGCAAGCAGGCGGTCGCGGAAGCGGCGCGTAACATCGCGACGTCGGGCGGCAAACCGATCGCGATCACCGATTGCCTCAACTTTGCATCGCCCGAGAAGCCGGAGATCATGTGGCAATTCAGCGAGTGCATTCGCGGCATCAGCGACGCGTGCCTCGCGCTCGAAACGCCGGTCGTCAGTGGCAACGTGTCGTTCTACAACGAGACCGAGGGTCGCGCGATTTTGCCGACGCCGAGCGTTGGGATGGTCGGCATTCTCGATTCGGATCGCGATGGCTGCGGTCTGCATTTCACCGAACCGAATCTCGATGTCATTCTTCTCGGCGAAACACGCGACGAGCTCGGCGGTTCCGAGTGGCAGCAGATGTTCGACGCGGATGCGCTCGTCGCACCGCCGCGCGTCGATCTGAAGCGCGAGAAGAAGCTCGTCGATTTGCTGCTCGAGTTGCACGCGTCGAAATTGCCGCGCAGTGCGCACGATCTTTCGAATGGCGGACTCGCGGTCGCGCTCGCGGAGATGTCGATGCAGGGCATCGGTTGTCACGTCGAGCTCACGCGACACGCGGATGATGTCGATGCGATCTCGCTGCTCTTCAGCGAATCGCAGGGACGCGCGGTCGTCGCAACACACGACGCACTGACGGTGCTCGATGCCGCACGACGCGCGGGCGTTCGCGCGCAACGCATCGGCCACACCGCGCACGGAACATTTCTCATCGAGCGCAACGGCAAGCCGCTGGTGCGCATCGCGGCGCAGGAACTGGCGCGCGTCTATCGCTCGTCGTTCGCGCTGCTGTTAGGCGGCGACACGATCGAGTATGTGCTGCGCGGCGTGGGCGACGAAGCGCCGGACGTGATGGCACACTGATAGCGACCGCCATCGCGCTCGATCTTCACATCGACGTTCATGAATTTACGGATCACGTCCGCGTTCGTGAGCGTGTGTGCTGACGGCTCGATCGTCGTGAACGCGCCACCACCAGCGATGGCCATCGGCAGCAACAACTGATCGGCGAGGTGCTCGCCGACCGCCGCGTTACTTCCGAGGTAGCGATTCATCTCGTCGAGAGCACGCTGCGCGACCACCTCGGCGCGCACACCTTTCTGTCCGAAACCTGTAACCACTTCGGTTACAGTTTCGAACTCGGCTTCGAGCGTGAGCACATTGCCGGGACCGCGCGATCCTTCGAGCGTTTCGGCAAACGACTCTCGCCATCCGACAACCGCGAGCTCGCGATCGGCGATGTCGACCGGCAACCGCGCAACCGCCGCACGCGCACGCTTCGCGATCAAGGCTCCACGCTCGAGAATCTCGATCGGATGCAGCCCCGCCGGCTCGATGCGCACGTGCACGCGACCGCCACCCGCGGGATAGAACCCGGGACGTTCGAGTGCGATCGATACATGGGCCCCCATACGTTTCAGCAACGGCAGAAACGATGCGCGCAGAAACTCGAACGTCGGTGCGCTCGGATTGTGTGTCCCGCCTTCGAGAATCACATCGCTCGGCTCGCTCGCGACGAGCAGCGGCAGCAGAATGGTCTGCAACACGAGCATCGTGCTGCCTGCGCTGCCGATGTCGAATCGAAACGAACCGCCGCGCAACGCACGCGGCTCGAACGTCAACTCCGTCGAGCCCAGGTCCGCGCCCTGCACGATCGCATCGCCCACTTCCGCCGCGGCCAGCACGGACGTCAAATGCTGACGAAGCAGCCCGGCCTTCTCCCGCCCCGAACGAATGCGCTCGATGCAAAACGCCCGTCGCGTGATGAGCGACAACGAAAGCGATGAGCGAAGGAGCTGACCGCCGCCAGGAGAACCATCGATGAGGAGCATCTTTGCGACCAGTCAGGGTTCAACGCACGATGAACGGCGTGAACGAGCGATGAGCGATGAGTGATGAGTGATGAACGGCGTCGCAAGCGTCATCCGCGTCGT
>JBQCJC010000081.1:0-7027 GCA_051953135.1 Thermoanaerobaculia bacterium
GGCGCCATCGCCGGCTGGACCGCGGGCGCCCCGCCCGCGACAGGTTGACGGCGGCGATGGCGCCGCCGATCCAGCCGGCGTGGCGCCGGCGCTCCGCATGCGATACCCTCCGCCGCATGATCCGACAGGTCGCCGTTCTCGGCACGGGCACGATGGGGCGCGGGATCGCGTACCTCGCCGCGGTCGCTGGTTATGACACCGTGATGTTCGACGTCGACACCGCTGCGCTCGATGCGGCGAAGAGCTCGATCGAGTCGATTCTGCGCACAGGCGTCGAGAAGCAGAAGCTCGATCAGGCATCCGCGGATGCCGCGTTGTCGCGCATTCAACTCGCGAACGAGCTCGAGCCCGCGGCGTCGGGCGCGGATCTCATCATCGAAGCGGTGCCGGAGATTCTCGATCTCAAGATCGATCTCTTCGCGCAGGCCGATCTCTTCTGCGGTCCCGACACGATTCTCGCGTCGAACACATCGTCGATCTCCATCACGAAGCTCGCGTCGAACGTCGAGCGTCGCGATCGTTTCATCGGCATGCACTTCTTCAATCCGCCGCATCTCATGAAGCTCATTGAGATCGTGCGCGGTGAGCGGACGTCAGACGACACAGTCGAGCAGGTGCGCGAGATCGCGGAGAAGATGGGGAAGACGCCGATTCTCGTGCGCGACAGTCCTGGCTTCGCAACGTCGCGACTCGGTGTGGCGATCGGTCTCGAAGCGATTCGCATGTTGCAGGAGGGCGTGGCGTCGGCGGAAGACATCGATCGCGCGATGGAACTCGGCTACAACCATCCGATGGGGCCGTTGCGTCTCACGGATCTCGTCGGTCTCGATGTCCGCCTCGGCATCGCCGAATATCTCGCCTCCACCCTCGGCGATCGCTTCGAGCCACCGCAACTTCTGCGCGACATGGTCGCGGAAGGAAAGCTCGGCAAGAAAACGGGTCGCGGTTTCTACGAGTGGAATCAATGAGCGAGGCGTACGGCGCGTTCGCGTACGCGTACGATCGCGCGCTCGGCGATCGCTTCTTCGGCGCGGTGCGCCGCGTGGTCGATGATGCGCTGCGACGCTATCCGACGCCGAAGCGCACACATCTCGATCTCGCGTGCGGTACCGGTGCTGCCGTGCGTCACTTCATCAAAAAAGGTTGGAAGTCCCTCGGCGTCGATGCGTCGTACGACATGTTGCGCGTCGCGCAATCGCGCGGCGGACGCTTCGTCACCGCCGACATTCGTCGTCTGCCGCTGCGTCGCACGTTCGCGCGCATCACGTGTCTGTACGACTCGCTGAATCACATGCTCGATCGCGAAGAGCTGGTGAATGCGTTTCGCGCGGTGCGCGGCGTGATGGCCGACGACTCGTTGTTTCTGTTCGATGTGAATCATCCCGAGATTTACCCTGAGGTCTGGGGACTATCAGAACCGTTCATTTCATCAGGCCGGGACTATCACCTCGAAATCGCGACGACGTATCGCTCGCGAGAAAAACTCGGACGCGCGAACGTGACGGGATGGGCGAATCTCAACGGCGAGCGCGTCGAGATTCAGGAGATGCATCTGCAGCGCGCGTATTCGCAGCGCGAGATCACGAAGTCGCTGAATGAAGCGGATCTCGAAGTGGTGGAAGTGCTCGACTTCGATCCGTATGGCGAGTCGGAAACGGTAGAAGCGCCGACGGTGAAGTTGTTTTTTGTCGTGCGCCCTAAAAATGGAACGGCGGGCTCTTAGCCCGCCGTTATTGAGATTCGGCGGGCTGAGAGCCCGCCGCTCCACGGTTTACTGGCCTAACACGGCTTTCTTGAAATCGCCGCCCGGTCCCGGCTTCGCGCCGATCCACGTGTTCAGGATCGCGTCGCTCGTCGCCTTGCCCGCGAGCGTGCCCTTCACTTTGCCGTTCACCGTCACGGTCGTGCCCGTGCCCGGAACGTACGCGAGGACGATCTCCTGGCCATCCTTCACTTCTTCCATCCACGAAGCGAGCGTCTTGAAGTTGTTCTTCACTTCGGCGCTGGCGTTCGGCGTGTTGTCTTCGAGACCTTCTTCCCACGCTTCGGCGATCTTGTCTTTGCCGACATCGAACACGAAGTGCATGACCTGCTTGCGCGGCTGATCCGTTGCGAGAATCGCGGCGGCATTGTTCGACTTCGCCGGCAGGTACAGCGCGCCGGTGTAAACCTTCACGACAAACTTCTTGCGCAGGCCCACGCCGTTGAGCACGAGCTTGTGACCGGCGACATCCGTGGTGTCAGGAATGTTGACGCCTGCGAGCGTGGCAGCCCCGGCGGTTGCGGCCGCGAGAGTCAGCGCGATGGCGAGTACGGTTCGACGCATTCTGTTTTCCTCCGATTGGGTGATGGACGGGGATTGTAACTCTCGCTCAAGCAGGGCTGTTCCAATCCGTGTCATCCCGACCGAGCGCAGCGAATGGAGGGACCTCGCGATTTCCTGGAGCAGGATTCCTCGACTTCGCGCTACGCGCCACGCTCGGAATGACACATGGCGCAATCACCGTTACCTTTCCGCCATGACCAACCACCTCGACCGTTCCTTTTCGATCGGCAATGTGCACATCGCGCAGCCGCTTGCGCTCGCGCCGATGGCCGAGGTGACGGACACGTACTATCGATCGCTCGTGAAGGAGCTCGGCGGCGTGGGGCTCGTGGTCTCCGAGTTCATCTCCGCAGAGGGACTCACGCGGAAGAACGATCGCAGCCATCAGATGCTCGCGTTCAATGAAAACGAGCGTCCTGTCGCGATTCAGATTTACGGTGGCGATCCGGAGCGCATGGACGACGCCGCGGCGATCGTCGAGGCCGAGGGCGTCGACATCGTCGACGTCAACATGGGATGCCCGGTGAGGAAAGTCGTCAACAGCGGCGCGGGCTCCGCATTGCTGAAAGACTTCGACAAAGCGGCGCGCGTCGTCGAGAAAATCAAAGCCGCGGTGAAGATCCCGGTCACGGTCAAAGTGCGCAAAGGGTGGGAGTCGAACGACGTCCTGCCGCTGCTCAAGCGCTTCGAAGACATCGGCGTCGCGGCGATTGCGATTCACGGCCGCACGCGTAACGAGGCGTACACGGGCGCGAGCGACTGGCAGTACATCGCGTACGTCAAATCGAATCTGAAGATTCCGGTTTGGGGCAACGGCGACGTGAAGACGCCGGCCGATGCCATTCGTATGTTCGAGACCACCGGCGTCGACGGCGTGATGATCGGCCGTGCCGCGCTGCACAATCCGTTCATCTTCCGCGACATTCACGCGTACGTCAGCGGCGAAGCGCAGCCGGAGAACGAAGTCGAGCGCCGCATCGATGCGATGCAGCGCTATCTCTCGAAGATCGACGCCGCGCCGCAGATCGACAAGTGGAAGCTGCACAAGGCGCGCACGCTGATCGGCTGGTTCTCGAAAGGCATTCCGCACGGCAAGGACATTCGCACGGGACTGCACGGCATCACCTGCGTCTCGGACGTGCAGCACCTGCTCGATCACGCACGCACGCGGATTCGCACAGCGGCGTGACGTTCCCTGCTCACATCACGCGCGTGCTCGACGCGTACGGCGTTCGTGCTGATACAAAAGCTGCTTTGTACCAGCTCTATCTGACCCTCGGCGACGAAGTGCTCGAAGTGTTTGCCGATCTCTCCGAGGGCGTCACCTCCGCGTCGATGCTCGAGCCGGATGACACGCTCACGATTCGCCAGGAAGTCGTCGCGCGTTATCTGCGTCGCACTCATCCGTTGTGGCTCGACGGCAAAGCGACGCCGAGCTTATGGCATCCGCGCGAAACCGAAGGTCGTGCATCAGGCGCCGCGGTGCCGCTCGGGGAGTTGCCCGCGATCGTGCGCGAGGTCGTTGGCGACGATCAGCCGATTCCCGATGGCATTCTCGTCCTCGGCCGCAACGCGCATTCGAGCGGACGCCGCGACACGATCACGTTCGATGTCATTCCGCGCGCACTCGATGATGCGTTGCTCATCGCGCGCGCCGAAGGGCAACAGCACACGCTTCCGGGATCGATCGGCGAGACGACGGGATCTTTCGATGGCGTCGCGAATCTCGCATTGCTCTGGGAGATTCAGCCGAACGTTTTCAAGCCGCAGGACGAACGCAATCGCGACATCGCGAAGCTGTGGCGCAAGCACCGCAACTGGCACCTCATCACGCTCGCGTGCGCGTTCGAGTGGCTGCGTAAACAGCAGACGCACGTCTACGTGCTGCGCGGTGATGCACTCGCGATCACGCACGAGATGAATCCGGCGAAGCCGATGTCGGAGACGATCGCGTCGCTGCACGATCGCACCGTGTCCGAGGTGGCGCGCGTTCTCGGCATCACGTACGTCGATCCGACCGCGGAAGACGAACGCGAGTTGCTGCAGTCCGAGGTGATGAACCACGCGTTGAGAAAACACGTTCTTGTGAACGGTGCGGCGGGAGCGATTCGGAAAGCTATCATCCCGTCCTCATGAGACGGACGCTCAGCCTCGCCGTACTTTTTCTGCTCGCACTCTCCCTCGCCGCACAACAGCCGCAACGGCTGGAGCTCACGGTTGACACGATCATGCGCGGCCCCGGCCTCTACGGTTACGCGCCGCGCAACGTGCGCTGGTCGCGCGACGGCCAGCTCGTGTACTTCGAGTGGAAACGCTACGACGATCCGACCGAAGAGCAGTACGACACGTACGTCGTCAATCGCGATGGCAAAGGATTGCGCAAGCTCAGCGATGACGAGGCGAACGATGCGCCGCCGGCGAACGGTGTGTGGACGCGCGATCGTAAACGCGCCGTCTCCACGAAAGACGGCGATGTCTTCCTGTACGACGCCGTCGCGAAGAAACGTCGCGCGCTCACCGATACGAACGACAGCGAATCGAGCCCGCGATTCACGCGCGACGAAAAGCGCGTCACGTTCGTGCGCGGCAACAACCTCTACGTTCTTTCGCTGAGCGACGGTTCGCTCGTGCAGCTCACGAACATCGTCAGCGGCGATGAGAAAGGTCCGAACGTTTCGCTCTTCGAAGAAGAGATGAAAGACGCGACCGCGTCACAGAAGTGGATCGCGGACGATGCGAAGAAACTCAGCGACGTCGTTGCGCGTCGCGCGGCCGAGAAGAAAGAAGAAGACGCGAAGAAGAAAGCGGCGATCGCCCTCGCACCGATGAAGCTCAAGAAAGGAGAATCGATCGCCGATCTCGAGCTCACGCCCGATGAGAAGTACGTCATCGCATTCATCAGCGTCGATGCGCCGGAAGGCAAGCGCACGATCGTGCCGAGCTACGTCACTGACACCGGCTACACGACCGATCTGCCGGCGCGACGCAAGGTCGGCGATGCGCAGGGCGCGTCGCGCGTCGTGTCGATCGCGGTCGCGGATGGAAAGGTGCTGCCGCTGAAGCATGGTCTCAAGCGCATCGAGCCCGCGAAGGACGATGCGGCGAAGACGAAAGAGACGACGACCGAAGCGACCGCGCAGAAGACGGAGACGAAAGAACCGCCGGAGCGCGACATCGAGATCGATGCATTGTTCTGGAGCGATGACGGCACGCATGCGGTGCTGCCCGTGCGCGCCATCGACAACAAAGACTCGTGGCTGCTCGCATTCGATCCCGCGACCGGCAACGCGCGCGTGCTGCATCACGAGCACGACGACGCGTGGGTGCAGTGGTATTCGAACGACTGGTTCGGCTTCCTGCCGAACAGCGACACGGTTTACTTCCTCTCGGAGAAAACGGGGTGGCTGCAATTGTATGCAGTCCCATACAACGGCGGCGATGCGCGCGCGCTGACGAGTGGCAAGTACGAAGTGCAGGAAGTCGAGCTCTCGCCGGATCGCAAGAACTTCTTTCTGACGACGAGCAAAGACTCGCTGCACGAGCTGCACTTCTATCGGATGAACTTCGACGGCAGCGCGATGACGCGCGTGACGAAGGAGCCGGGCTGGCACAACCCAACGATCTCGCCGGACGGCATGTTGCTCGCCGACGTCTACTCGTATTCGAACAAGCCGCAGGAGCTTTACCTCTCACCGGTTGGAGCTGCGCTCACGACGCGCGTCACGACATCACCCGCGCCGGAGTTCAACAACTATCCGTGGCTCGACGTGCCGATCGTGAACGTACCCGCGCGCGATGGTGCGCAGGTTCCGGCGCGCATCTACAAGCCGGAAAACTGGAAGGCTGGTGGGCCGGCAGTGATCTTCGTGCACGGCGCGGGCTATCTGCAGAACGTGCATCGCGGCTGGTCGAGTTACGCGCGCGAGTACATGTTCAATCACCTGCTGCGCGATCGCGGCTATCTCGTGCTCGATCTCGATTACCGCGCATCTCAGGGCTACGGCCGTGACTGGCGCACGGCGATCTATCGGCACATGGGCGGCGTCGATCTCGACGATCACGTTGACGCGGCGAAGTGGCTCGTGTCGCAGCATGGTGTCGATGCGAAACACATCGGGCTCTACGGCGGCAGTTACGGCGGCTTCATCACGCTGATGGCGATGTTCACGACGCCCGACGTGTTCGCGGCGGGCGCGGCGTTGCGTCCTGTGACCGACTGGGCGCACTACAACCATCCATACACGTCGAACATCCTCAACAATCCGCAGGACGATCCGGAGGCGTATCGCAAGTCATCGCCGATCTACTTCGCTGAAGGCTTAAAGGGTGCGCTGCTGATTTGCCACGGAGTGATCGACACGAACGTGCACTTCCAGGACACCGTGCGTCTCGCACAGCGACTGATCGAATTGCGCAAGGAAAACTGGGAAGTGGCGATGTATCCGCTCGAGGATCACAGCTTCGTCGAACCGACGAGCTGGGCGGATGAGTACAAGAGGATCTTGAAGCTGTTCGAGAGGGAGTTGCGGTGAAAACGTGGAGCGGCGGGCTCTCAGCCCGCCGGTATGCCGGTTGTTCGGCGGGGGGAGATCCCCCCGCTCCACGTTTTGACCGCAACAACCACTCGAACAGCTTAAAAATAATCTTGTACTCATACCCCCAGCTCGGAGGTTCGGCGAAGCTGTGATCCTCGAGCGGTTA
>JBQCJC010000082.1:0-9978 GCA_051953135.1 Thermoanaerobaculia bacterium
GTTCGTTGTTGGGAGACCTCTTCGCAGAAGAGCACGCTCCTCGGCAGAGCGGTTCCCCTAACAACCAACAACCAACAACCAACAACCGACAACCAACAACCGACAACCAACAACCGACAACCAACCTATGACAACCGTCATAGCTCTTCGTTCACCCTCCGCCTAACGTTGACTCGTGAAAAAACTTCGCGAGCGCGCGCCGAAGGACATTTCCCAATCGATCCGTCTCGCGATGCAGCTCGCATTCGCGTTGCTGAATCTCTGGATTGGAATCGAGTTCGCGCGCTGGGTCACGTACATCGAAACGCCGGGCTCCACGTTTGCGCCGCGGCCCGCGGGTGTCGAAGGATGGCTGCCGATCGCGGGACTCATGAATCTGAAGTACTGGATCGCGACCCGCAGCGTGCCGCACGTGCACGCTGCGGCGATGTTTCTCTTCGTCGCGTTTCTGCTGATCGCGGTTCTGCTCAAGAAAGCGTTCTGCAGCTGGCTCTGTCCGGTCGGCACGATCTCCGAGTGGCTGTGGAAGCTCGGACACAAGATCGCGAAACGCAATCTCATGTTGCCGAAGTGGCTCGACATTCCGTTGCGCGGACTCAAGTACCTGCTCCTCGGATTTTTTCTCTGGACCATCGTGCGCATGCCTGCGCTCGCGATCGATGAGTTCATGCGCGCGCCGTACGGCGCGATCACCGACATCAAACTGCTGCACTTCTTCCGTTTCATCGGCACGACCGGACTCACCGTCATCGCCGTCCTGCTCGCGCTCTCCGTCGCGATTCCGAATTTCTGGTGCCGCTACGCGTGCCCGTACGGCGCAATGCTCGGCCTTGCATCGCTCTTCAGTCCGACGCAGATCACGCGCGACGCAAATGAATGCATCGATTGCGCGAAGTGCGCGAAAGCCTGTCCGTCGCGATTGCCTGTCGACGTTTTGCCGCGCGTTCGCTCCGCCGAATGCACGCTCTGCATGTCGTGCGTCGCGGTGTGTCCCGCGAAGAATGCATTGCAGGTGAAAGTCGTGAAGCGCCGCACGATGCCCGCGTGGGCGATCGCCGCAACCATCGCGACGATCTTTCTCGGCATCGTGATCGCCGCGCGCGTGACCGGACATTGGGATCGCCACGTTCCCGATGAAGTGGTGCGCTATTTCCTTTCTCTCGGTTAATTGCGGAAAGACTTCTTTCTTGACGCTCGCTCGTGTTAGGCCGACAATCGGCCTCAACCACAACAAGCGATGTTCGGGAAAGGGGAATCCGTATGAAGACCCTGGTGACGACGGTATTGTCTTTCGTCTTGCTCCTGATCCTCGCGGCAGTTGCCGCACCAGCCCACGCGCAAGCAACGCAGGAACCACCGAAAGACCCGCAGGCGACGCAGGAGCCGCCGCCGAAGGTCACGGAAGAAATGGTGGTCACGGCGCGCAAGCGCGAAGAATCGGTGCAGGACGTGCCGATCTCCGTCGTTGCGCCGACGGAAGCAGAGTTACGCGACGTCGGTGCGGAAGACATCGAAGACATCGCCGCGAATGTCGCGGGCTTCACGGTGCAGAACCTCGGGCCCGGTCAGAGTCAGATCGCGATGCGCGGCGTGTCCGCCGGTCAGATCGTGCGCGATCAACCGGGCGTGAAAGAACAGGTCGGCGTCTATCTCGATGAATCCGTGATCTCGCTTTCGCTCTTCACACCGGATGTCGATCTCTTCGACGTCGCGCGTGTCGAAGTGCTGCGCGGTCCGCAGGGCACGTTGTTCGGCTCCGGCTCGCTCTCCGGCACCGTTCGCTACATCACGAACACACCGAAGCTCAACACGACCGAGACGGTCGGCGAGCTTTCACTCAGCTCGATCGAAGACGGCGGCGTCGGCGCGACCGCGAAGGCCGCGGTGAACGTGCCGCTCGGCGATAAAGCCGCGATGCGCGTCGTCGGGTACTACACGAAGTACGGCGGATTCATGGATGCGATCCAGCCGGATCTCTCCGTCAACGAAGACGTGAACGACGGCACGCGCGCGGGCGGTCGCATCGCATTGCGCTTCGAGCCGAACGATCGCCTCACCATCACGCCGCGACTGCTCTATCAGTCGATCGACATGAATGGCTGGAATCGCATCGATGCGTTCAACATCCTGGCGAATCCATACACGACGACGCGGCCGAAGGTGAGTTTCAACGGCCGTCAGCAGTTCACGCAATTCGAAGAGCCGACCACCGATGACTTTCTCCTCGGCGATCTCAACATCGCGTACAAGATCGGCGACATGACGCTCACGTCGATCACGTCGTACATCGATCGCGACATCGATGTCATTCGCGATGCGACGGCGCTCACCGCGTCGATCACCGGCGGCTCGATTGGATTGCCAGCGAACGTGTACACGCTCGATGCACCACTCGATGACGCGACATCGGCGAAGCAGTTCACGCAGGAAGTGCGGCTCTCCGCGGATCGCGGTCCGCTGAGCTGGGTCGCGGGCGCGTTCTACGCCGATGCCGATCGCGATTACGGTCAGAGTCTCGACGTGGCCGGGTTCGAAACGCTCACCGGCATTCCAACTGCCGGCGCGTTCGGCGCGACGCGAGACATCCTTTACTTCTCCGATCTCAGCTACACGTTCAAGCAACTCGCGGTGTTCGGCGAGGCCACGTTCAAAGTGAATGATCGCTTCGATGTCACCGGCGGCCTGCGTTACTACGACTTCGATGAAGATCGTGTGCAGGCATTCGACGGCATCTTCGCGGATCCGGGTCGCTCCACCGGATCGACGCAGGCGGACGGCTTCGCGCCGCGCGTGATGGCGAGCTACAAACTCAGCGATGCGACGCGTCTCAACGCGCAAGTGTCGAAAGGCTTCCGCCTCGGCGGCATCAACGATCCGCTGAACCTGCCGCTCTGCACGCCCCAGGATCTCGAAACGTTCGGCGGTCGCGACTCGTGGGAAGACGAGACGCTGTGGAACTATGAGGTCGGCGCGAAGTCGACGCTCGGTGGCGGTCGTGGTCTGTTCAACGTCTCCGCGTTCCGCGCGGACATCTCGGATCTGCAGGCAACCGTGACCGCGGGCTCATGCTCGTCGCGCGTCATCTTCAACGTGCCGAAGGCGCGCAGCCAGGGCGTGGAAGTGGAGTTCGAGTACGCGCCGATCGATGCGTGGGACTTTGCGATCAGCGCGACGAAGCTCAACGCCGAATTGAGCTCGACGCTGACGTCGACGAATGCCGCGGGACAGACGAGCGTCGTCGCCGGAATCGAGAAGGGCAATCGTCTGCCGACGGTGCCGGAGTTCCAGATGGCCGCGGCATCGACATTCCGCTGGACCACGAGCCGCCTCGGCGGTTACGTCACCGGCGTGTATCAGCACATCGGCTCGCGATACACACAGATCGGCGATCAGGCCGCGGGATTCGGTGTCGTCAATCTGAATTCGTTTGCGCCGAACAACATCGGCGGTCCGTTCACGCAAGGGACGTTCACGTTCAACCCGAAACTGCCGGACTACGATCTCATCAATCTGCGCATCGGATTCCTCGTGAAACAGTTCGACACCGCGCTCTTCATCAACAACATCACCGATGAAGTGGCGTACCTCTCGCTCGATCAGGAGCGCGGCACACGCGCGCGCGTCGGATATCTGACGAACGAACCGCGTACCATTGGCGTGAGTACGAGGTTTACCTTCTGACACTTTCGCGCAGAGCGTTTCTCGAAGGAGTCGCCGCGGTTTCGCTGGCGACTCCGCTTCTTGGCAATGACTCGCGCCCGCGCGTTCTCGTCGCGGGCGCGGGTGCGTTTGGCGGATGGACGGCGTTGCATCTCCGGCGCATGGGCGCGGACGTGACGCTCGTCGATGCGTGGGGTCCGGGCCACTCGCGTGCAAGTTCCGGCGGCGAGACGCGTGTGATTCGCGCGGTGTACGGCAAGGATCGCATCTACGTCGAGCTGGTCAAACGCGCGTACGAGTTGTGGGCCGCGCTCGATTCCTCCGTCGATGAGCCGATCTATGTCGAGACCGGCGCGCTGTGGATGCATCGCGGCGAGGATGCGTACGTGAAATCGTCGCTGCCGGTGTTGCTCGATCTTGGATTTCCACTCGAGCAACTCGAGCTCGACGATGCGAAGAAACGCTATCCGCAGATTCGTTTCGATGGCGTTCGTTCGGTGTGGCTCGAGCATCGTGCGGGCGCGCTCTCCGCACGACGTGCGTGCGCGATCGTGCGCGATGAGTTCGTGAACGCGGGCGGTGTGTATCGCACCGAGAACATTGCGCCCGACGCAAAGCACGATTACGACGCGGTGGTGTTCGCGTGCGGTCCGTGGCTCGGGAAGTTGTTCCCCGAATTGATCGGCGATCGCGTGCGTCCAACTCGTCAGGAGGTTTACTACTTCGGGACCCCGCGCGGTTCGGAGCAATACAAACCAGGGCGGATGCCGATCTGGATCGACTTCGGCGAGCGCATCGTCTACGGCATTCCGGACACGCACAATCGCGGATTCAAACTCGCCGATGACACGCGCGGCGATGTGATCGAACCGACCACGGCCGATCGTCGTCCCACCACGAGCGGCATCGCGAATGCGCGACGCTTACTCGCCGAACGATTCCCCGAGCTCGCGAACGCACCGCTCGTGCACAGCGAAGTGTGTCAGTACGAGAACTCGCCCGACGGACATCTTTTCCTCGACAAGCATCCGTCGATGAAGAACGTGTGGATTGCAGGCGGCGGCTCAGGACACGGATACAAACTCGCGCCGGCAGTGGGCGAGTTGCTCGCGAATGCGATCGCACTCGGCAAGGAATTGCCGGAGATGTTCAAGTTAGATCGCTCGACCGCAAAACCACAAACACAATTCGAGAGAGGATGAGCGCATCGCCGCGAAACTCCGTTTTGTGCGCTGATTGCTCACGCGAACTGCACCTGCTTCTTCGTCAATCCCTCGATCACCGCGGGAATGCGAATGCCCTCGTTCTTCACCAGCGGTGGTTTTCCCGCCACTTCCTGCGGACGTCCGCCCGCGTGATGCAATCCGATCAACAATCCCTTCTCGTTGATCACCGGCGAGCCTGATGAGCCTTCGTTCGTGTCGCTGAGGTAATGCAGCACGCGATCGCCGATGAACGTGACCTGATTGCGCACGTACGCCACGCGCTTGCGATCGCCGCCCGGATGTTGAATCACGAACGCCGCTTCGTTCATCACCGGCGTCGCGTGTTCCGACAACTTGAGAATCGGAATCGTCGCGGGCAGCGGCTGCGAGGGTTTGAGAATCGCCCAGTCATTGTCTTTGCTGCCCTCGATCGTCGTGACATCACATGCAATCGATTGCGATGGCAAACCCCCATCCTTGCCGTCGTCTTCGTAGCCGAACTCCGCGATCGCCTGCGTGGCACGGACGTCTTTGAAGTTCACGACGTGCCAGTTCGTCAGCAGCCAGTCGTTCGCGATGCGAAAGGCGGTGCCGCGTTGCATCACGCCCGGCGCGGATGTCGTGAGGCGGCACACCGACGGCGCGAGCGTTTGCAGTTTCTGCAACACGCCGATGAGCCACGGCACGCGCCCGATCGGCAATGTCAGGTCGTCGTGATACAGCAAGGCTTCGTCGACCATCACTTCATCAGAGCCATCGCGAAACGCCGGTTCGCCATTCGCGCCGCGCGGCTCGGCGACGATCGGTTCCTCGTCGAGCAGCGCTTCGAGATACGCGCCGCTCGGCGATTTTTTGTGCTGGTCGTATGCGCGCTCGACGAGCGTGCGCACGAGACCAAGCGGTGCGAGTTGATCGAGCACTTCGCGCCAGAGATAGAACGGCGCGTTGTTCACGTTCAGCATCGCCAGCAGCAAGCCGGTTTGCGGCACGAGGAACGAGATGGCGTTCACGGTGGGGAAGAGTCGCGTGAGCGTGACGTGCAACTCGCGCGCGGCATCGAGGTGCCACGGATACGGACTCATGTCGAGAAACGACGCCATCCTCGCCTCCTTCAGCGCGCTTCGCTGGTGTAGCCCGCGAGCTCGTGCACGAGTTGCTCGAGTGGGTTGGGCGTGACGAGGTAAATCAGCAGCGGACGCTCATCCTCGGGGAATGCACGCAGCGGCATGCCTCGCCAACTGAGATTTTCAGGATTGCCGTTCAACACCGAGAAGATGCGCTCGACCTGTTTCTGATGCGAGGCGTCGATGCGCACCGCGCGATCGCCGAGCGCATTCGAGAGCAGTTGCAGGATCGGCACGTTGCCGCGCACGAGCGCCGCGTCGGAGTAGTCGTGCGGAACGGAGAACGTTGCCGCGAAGAGCGCGAGGATGCTGACGATCGAAAACTCGATCGGCGTCAGCTCGGATTTCTCCGTGAGCTTCGCCGCGTCGAGGAGGAACGATCCATCTGTTGCGAGACGCCAGCGCGTTCTCGCGAGCTGGCGCAATCGTTCCGGTGTTCCTTCGAGCGATTCGTTGAGATATTTGTCGACGAAGCCGCGAATCATACGCGGCTCTTCGACGCGCATGCCGAACAGCGACCGCGTGCTTTCGAGCGCGAAATGGTCTTCCGCGAGCGCCGTCCGCAACTGCGGCAGGATCACGTCGAACGAGGTGAGATCCGAGTAGTCTCCGCTGGTCAGCGCGTTCAACTCCGTATTCAGATCCTCGGTGAGTTGAATGCGCGCGGCACGCACCGCGGTGACATACGTCGGCGGCGTGGAACGATCGGTCCAGTACTGCAAATTTTCGTAGCGCAGAAGCAGCGAGTCGGCTTCGTCGCGCTGATCACGATGCGAGAGCAGCAACGCGCGCAGCACGTTGCGATCGCGGCCGATCATCGCCGGCGCATCGCCGCCATCATCGAGCAATGCCAGCGCCTCGTCTTCATTGCCATCGCGCCAGCGCTCGTATGCCTCGTGAAACACGAGCTCACTCGCGTAGGGCTGCGATCGCGCATTCGAGAGAATCGAGTTGATCGCGCCCTTCTTGCGACGGCCGCGCGCATTGCGCACGCGCGATGCGACATTCGCCGCCGCCGCGGCCTGCGATTCTTCGCTGTCGCCGCCTTCCGTGTTGCCGAGGCGCGCCTGCAGCCATTCGAGCGAGGGGGGAGGCAGTTCATCCCCTGCGTCGAGAAGGAACCGCCGCGATCCATCACGCCATGCCTGCGCCGCTCCGGAAAGATTGCCGAGACGCAAGCGGTGATACACGAGCTCCGCCGCGATCTCCGCGTTCGACGTCGCCTCGCGACTCGGATCCGCGAACCATGCCTCCGCTTTCGCATCGAGCGCGCGCACGAAGTCGGGCTCGATGTTTTCGAGCAACTTCAACGATGGCCTGCGCACTTCTGATCGAAGCTTCAGCACCGTCGTCCCTTCGATCAACGCCATCTCGCGCGCGAGATCCGCGAACAGCCCTTCCGCCGTTTCCGCCGTGAGCGTCTGCACCGCATCGCCGAATACCGGCAGCAGCATGTCCGCGGTGATGCGTCGCACGACGAGCACCGCTTTCGCGAGCGGCTTCAACCCGGGCTGCACGCGATCGAGGATGCGGTCGTACAGAAATCCCGCGACCATCTCGGGCGGCATGTTCTTCGGCAGCTCAGGCAAGCGCCCGTCGCGTTGGAACACGCGCAGTGCGAGATGCAGATTCAGCGGCACGCCGCCGAGAATCTGCAGCAGTTGATCGAGGATCGCGTCGTCATCGATGCCGCGCGCGCGCAGCCACTCGCGCGCGTCATCCGGCTCGAGTCCCTTCAGATCGATCGTTTGCGCGGACGCGCCGCGTAACGCGAGTCCCGGCACGGGAGCGCGGCCAGTGACGATGAGTCGTAGCGACGGCATTGTCGTCGCGATCGCTTCGAGCACCGTCCACAACTCTTCGTAGCGCGCCGAATACTGCGCGGCTTCGAAGCTGTCGAGCACGAGCAATGCAGGCGATTCGATCTTCTCCTCGATGCGCTGACCGAGTTTCGCCGCGGAGTCACTCGTGTTCTCGAAATCGAGATCGCTCATCGAAAAGCCATCGAGTTGCACGCTCGCTTGTTGTGCGAGCGCGGCGAGGATCGACGGCGCATCATCCGGCGCGAGATCGGGACGATCGAAGTCGAGCCACAGCAGCAGCGTGTTGCGCGGCAGCGTCGATGCGAATCGCGCGACGAGCGCCGACTTGCCGATGCCGCCGATTCCGCTGAGCGACAGCGGTTGCTTCGCTGCATCCCACCATTGCTGCAAATCCGTGAGCTCTTTGTCGCGGCCCGTGAAGTCTTTGCTCGCGATGCGCTCGAGCGAGCTGCGCACGCGGCGCTGCTCGAGCTCGTGCGTCACTTGCGCGGGCTCGGGCAAATCGGGCGCGACGTTCGCGAACCAGTTGCTCGCCTGAATCCAGTACGGCAATTCTTCTTCGGTGAGTTGCGCGAGGTCGTACGGCGGCCCGTCGAGTACGCGCAGAATCACGCGCTGCAATGGTTCGTTCGCCGCGGTCGCGGGATCCGGAGCGTACGGCCGCAACGCTTCGAGTGAGCCGGCCGCCGAGAGAATCTCGGTGCGGGTCGAGGACGGCAACGCCCACACCGGCGCATCAGGATCGGCGACGTGCGGACGCAGTGCATCGGCGTCATCGGAATTCGGATCGATCTTCGCGCGCAACGCCGCGCGCAGCAGCGGCGCGTCCGCGGGTTCCTCCGGCGGCGCTTCACTCGCGACCGCATCACTCACCGCCGCGCTGGCCGCGACGACATCCGCGATGCGATGCGCTTCGCGAATGCGATCCCAGTACGACGACTCGCGCAACGCATCAACGAGCGCCGCACGCGTGATGCCTTCGTTGAGATGCTTGTCGGGACTCGATGCGAGATGCATGGCGATGAGTTGGAACTCATCGTCGAGCACTGGTGCACCGCTGCTGCCTTGCGCCGTATCGGCGTTGTATCCGAGGACGAGGTCGGTGATGCTCAGGACATTGCCGAACGCGATCGATGCCGACGCTCTGCCGAACACGAACTGTGGAATCGCGACGAACTCGTTCAACTCCGTCGTCGCGAATTGCAGATGAATGACTGAGTCGTTCGATTCGCTTGTGCGCAGCAGCGTGATCAGCGGACCTTCCGGTGCGCCCGAGCGCGCGAGTGACGTGAGCTCGATGTGACCGGCGTCTTCGCGCTCGAGGATCGTGAAGCGGCGATGTTCCTTCGCCGAGATGGAATGCTCCGCGATGAGTGACTGCGGCGGAACGTCTTTGAACGCGAACGCCGGCACGACGATGAGATCGGGGAGGAGGAAGAAGCCGCACGCGAGAAATTCTTTCGGCTCCGTCGCGCGTACGCGCACGACCGCGCGCTCGACGTCTTCCAGCGCTTGCTGGAGCTGGTCGAGCTCGAAGAGCTGCGGTTTTCCTCCGAGAATCATCGGCGCTACAAACTCTGCAGGCCCTGCTGCAGTGCTTTGTGAATCGACGGCAGAATCGGCGGCTCCGGAGTTTTCCCGGCGCGCGCCGCGGCCGCGGCGGTGAGCACTTTGTCGGCAAACGCTTTCGCGCCGCTTTCATCGAGGTTCTTCTGCTTGCGCTTCGCCCACTGCAGCGCAAACGATGTGATTGCGGCAGCGTTGACCTTGGTGATGTCGGGCGTGTCGATCTCGTAGAAATCGCTCCACTGCGTCGGCACACGATCGTCCCCGCCTTCCGGCACCTCGGGATAATCGATGAGCACGAGCCGGAACCACGTCGCAAACTCCGGGTTCTCCATCGACAGCGCGAATCGATTGAAGAAGTCGCGCACTTTGCGATCGATCTTCGCCCCTTTTTCGTAGTCGCCGAGATCGTCGATGACCACCCACGCCTTCTTGCCGGCGAGCTTCACGACCTCGTGCAAGCGCGTGCAAACCTTGCGATACCACGCGTCGTCGGTTTCGAGCTTCGGCGGAATCTTGTCGCTGGCGGTGAAGCTCGCGAACAACACATCGACGACTTCATCGGTGGTGCCGGCGTTTCCCTCGAAGAGATAGACGCAC
>JBQCJC010000083.1:0-3283 GCA_051953135.1 Thermoanaerobaculia bacterium
GGCCATCAGCCCGAGGACCTTGTGATAGCGAGGTGCGGCGGCGGGATTGAGACCGGCCAGCGGGAACAATACATCGCGATCGAACTTCATCCGCTCGTCGCCCGGGAACGCCATGAACAAACCATAGTTGCCCGTCGCCTCCGCGATCAACGATTGCGGACTGTTCAGCGGATACACCGAGAACTCGAGCCAGCCGCGCTTGCGCACGAGATTCTGTTCGAGCAGCGCGTTGTATGTGTGATGTCCCGGGTAACCCTCGTGACACGCGAGATCGAGCGCGCGTGAGATCGCCACCGGCAAATCCGTATTCACCTGAATCAGCGACGTGTAATTGCCCTTGTACCAGTTGTACCCGCTCCACGGCTGATTCTTCACGTACTCCAGCGTGAACGTCTCATGCTCCGGCAGCGTCACGTGCGCGAGCGTCCGTGCGCGACACTCTTTCAGCGCCGCGCGAATCACGACATCGAGCTTGTCGTTCGGGATGTTGAACGCATCGCGAAAGCGATCGACGCGCTCGCGCAATGTGCCCTCGCCCTGCAGCGTGCGACCGAGCTCGCGAATCGCCTTCGTGAAATACGCATCGTCGTAATGCGGCGGCACGATGCCGTAGAGCCGCTTTGCTTCCTCATCGAACGGGAACTTCTTTCCCTGTAGCATCTCCGCTTTGGTAATCAGCGCGTCGAGCTGCTCGATCAGGTACTTGTGACGCAACGCATCGATGCGCGCCGCGAGCATCGGCGCCTTTGCGAGCTTGTCGCGCAGCGCGACCGCTTCCTCGTGAATCGCGTCGACGCTCTTCTTCTCCGCCTTCACTTCATCGCGAATCTCCTGCGGACCGTAGTACGCATCGATCCAGTCCGCGTCGTGCTCGCCTAACGCGAGTGCGAGCCGCAGATACTGACCGGCCGCGTCGTCCACCATCGTTCGTGGTGCTGCAACCAGCGAAAAAGTGACGAAAAGAAGGGCGAGGAGCGCGAATCGTTTCATTTCGTTGCCATCGTAACGACTTGATCTCGGGCGGCAAGAATGTTCTCTTCTGGCGCCGTAGGAGTTGGTAAGGAGGGAGTAACGATTGAGAAACAGAATGCTGGCGCTTTTTGCAGCGCTCGTTTTCCCCGCCATCGCGTTTGCGGATGACGGGATGTGGATGCCGCAGCAGATCCCCGCGGTCGGGGATGAACTGAAGAAGCTCGGACTGCAGCTCGATCCGAAGCAGTTCGCCGATCTCACCGGATTTCCCATGGGTGCAATCGTGAACATCGGCGGTTGCAGCGCGTCGTTCGTCTCGCCGGATGGTCTGCTCGCGACGAACCATCACTGCGTGTACGGCGCATTGCAGTTCAACTCGACGAAGGAGAACGACTACATCACGAACGGCTTCCTGGCGAAGGATCGTTCGGAGGAAGTGCAGGCGACGCCGGACGCGCGCGTGTACGTTACGACGAGCATCGACGACGTCACGAAGCAGATCCTCGGCACGATCCCCGCCAAGGCAACCGACGCCGAGCGCAGCAAACTCATCACGCGCCGCCGCCGCGAGATCATCAGTGAATGCGAGAAGCCGGGCGGCCTGCGCTGCCTCGTCTCGTCGTTCTACGAAGGCGGACAGTACCTGAAGCTGACGCAGATGGAGATTCGCGACGTGCGTCTCGTCTACGCGCCCGCGCTCGGCGTCGGCAACTTCGGCGACGAAGTCGACAACTGGATGTGGCCGCGCCACACCGGCGACTTCGGGTTCTATCGCGCGTACGTCGGCAAAGACGGCAAGCCCGCGGATTTCTCGAAAGACAACGTTCCGTATCAGCCGAAGCACTTCCTCAAGATCTCGACGCGCGATCTCGATGAAGGCGATCTCGTGATCGTGTCGGGCACGCCTGGCGTCACGCATCGCTACATCACGCTCGCCGAAGTCGAAGACGCGATGAAGTACGAGCTGCCGACCGACATTCGTTACCGGCAGATGCTCGTCGATGTGCTCGAAGCGCGGGGCAAGAACGATCGCGACATCGCGATCAAGAACGCGAGTCGCATCGCCGGCCAGGAGAATTACCTCAAGAAGCACACCGGCACGATGGAGGCGTTCAAGCGCGCGGACATTCTCGCGACGAAGCGCCGCATCGAAACCGAGCAGCGCGCCACGCTCGACGCAACTCTCGGCGCGAAGTACGACGCCGCGCGCGCGGAGCTCGAAAAGTATCTCGCTGCCGATCGTGCGACCGAACAGCGCGACACGGTCTTCACGTGGCTGTACACCGCGTCGCCGATGCTCGCGCAGGCGAACACGCTGTACCGACTCAGCGTCGAGAAGACGAAGAACGATCTCGATCGCGCCGACGAGTACACGGAGCGGAATCGCAAACGGTTGATTCAGGGACTCGCGCGCACGCGCCGCTCGATGGAACCGGGCAGCGATCGCGCGGGACTGCGCCTCTTCCTCCTCGAAGCGACGAAGCTGCCGGGCGATCAGCGCATCCCGCCGATTGACGAGGCATTGAAAGCGACGGGCAAATCGACGCCGGACGAGCAGATCGATGCGCTGCTCGACAAGCTCTATGCGTCGACGCAGATCGGCAACGCCGACGTCGAAGCGAAGATGAGCGAAGAGACGACCGCGCAGCTCGTCGCGCGCAACGACTCGATGCTCGCGTTCGCGGCGTCGCTGCGTCCGTTCGCGAACAAACTTCTCGAAGAAGAAGCAGCGCAGCGCGGCGCGGAATCGCGTCTGCGTCCGGTCATGCTCGACGCGCTGAAAGTCGCGCGCGGCGGGCGTCTCTATCCCGATGCGAACGGCACGCTGCGTGTCGGCTTCGGCGTCGTGAAGGGCTACTCGCCGAAGAACGCGGTGTATTACCAGCCGCAGACCGACATTCGCGGCGTCGTGCAGAAGGACACGGGCGAAGAGCCGTTCAACAGTCCGAAGAAACTGCTCGAGCGCGCGGCGAAGAAGGAGTTCAGCGATTACGTCGATCCGGATATCGCGACGTTGCCGGTTGCGTTCATCTCGACGAACGTCGTGACGAACGGCAGCTCGGGCTCGGCGACGCTCAATGCGTGGGGCGAGCTGTGCGGCCTCGCGTTCGACTCGAACTGGGAAGGTGTCGGCTCGGATTACTACGTCGAGGAAGACATCACCCGCACGATTCACGTCGACTCGCGCTACATCCTCTGGGTGATGGACGCGGTCGATGGCGCGCACAACCTCCTGCGCGAAATGGGATTCACGCCAAAGTTCTAGATATGGAGTGCGGCAGCGCAAGCTGCCGCTTTCTCTTTCGGAAAG
>JBQCJC010000084.1:0-15585 GCA_051953135.1 Thermoanaerobaculia bacterium
CCCCATCAGGCCGCCGACCATGTAGACGTACCAGCTCAGAAGATTGAGCTTGGGAAACGCGAGGTCTTTGGCGCCGAGCATGATCGGCAAAATGAAGTTGCCCATCACCGCGGGAATCGCGGGGATGAGGAAGAAGAAGATCATCACGATGCCATGCAGCGTGAAGAGTTTGTTGTATGTATCCGACGTAAACATGTCGCCCTCGGGCGTGAGGAGCTCGAGGCGCATGAGAAACGCGATGAAGCCGCCGACGATGAAGAACGTGGTGACGGAAAAGAGATAGAGCAGCGCGATGCGCTTGTGGTCCTTCGTCAGGAGCCACGAGAGCACGCCGTACTCATCGTTGAGGTAGTTCCGCCGCTCGTGTGTCGAGGGCTCGATGAACGGTGTGTCGTCGATGGTGGTGGTGGTCATCGTCAATCCTATTGATTCGTGCCGGTCGCAGGTGCAGACGTCGTCGTTGCAGCCGCGGCGGGCGGGCTCGCACCGGCGGCGTTGCCGAGCGACGGCGTGGCGCCCGCGCTGGTCTGCATCGACTGCGCGGACTCGACCGGCGTCACCTGCGGCTGCTCGGTGCCGAGCGTGCGGATGTATGCGATCAGGCGGAGCAGATCGTCTTCGTTCACCTGACCCTGGAACGTCGGCATGATCGGCTGGAAGCCGGCCGCGATCTTGGCCTGCGGATTCAGAATCGATTCGCGGATGTAGTTCTCATCGGCGACGACGCTCTTGCCATCGGCGAGAGGAACGGTCTTGCCGTAAACGCCGGCGAGATTCGGACCACGCGCACCCGGCGAAGCGAGGTGGCACGTGTTGCACGCGTACTTCTCGAAGAGCTTCTCGCCCTGCGAGGCGAGCGAGCCTTCACTGCCGCCCGCGAGCCAGCGCTGATACGCGGTGGGCTCCATGACTTCGACCCAGCCGATCATGCCGCTGTGCAGCGTTCCGCAGTACTCGGCGCAGAAGATGTGATAGCGGCCGGTCTTCGTCGCCTCGAACCACATCGTGCGATAGCGGTTCGGAAGCACGTCCGCCTTCACGCGCATGCTCGGGAACCAGAGGCTGTGAATGACGTCTTCGGACGCCATCGTGATCTTGATCGGACGCCCGACCGGAACGTGCAGTGAGTTGATCTCGCGCTGACCGGTCGGATGCTGGAACTTCCACATCCACTGGCGGCCGGTGGCGTAGATCTCGATCGCATTCGTCGGGACGCGCTGGATGCGGAAGTAGACCCAGGCACCGGCGACGAAGATGACCATGAAGATGATCGTCGGGATGATGATCCAGGTTGCTTCGAGCGCTGCCGGCGGCTCCTGCTCCTGCGCGAGCTCGTTGTCGGGACGGCGGCGGTACTTGATCGCGAAGATGAAAATGACGAGCCAGACCAGGAGCGAGACTACGCCCGTGATCGCGACGAGGCCGAGATAAAGGCCGTCGACGTATTTCGCGACGCTCGATACCTGCTCGGGAAACAGTGGGAAATCTGTCATTGCTGTTTGCGCTCTTTACGGATCATCACGAAGATGGCGCCGCCGAGGACGAGCATGGTGGTCACGCCACCGGCGCGTGCGAACATCATCGCGTTGCGGCTGTACTTCCCTGTCGCGGGGTCGTAGTGGAAACAGAGAAGAAGGAGCTGATCGGTTGCATTGCCGACCTTTCCTTCGGACGCCTCGACGATCGCCAGTCGGAGATCGCGAGGCTTGTATTCGAAACCATAGAAGTAACGCGACGTACGGCCGTCCGGCGTGAGCACGAGCAATGCGGCGCCGTGCGCAAACTGGTCCGTGCGGCTGTCGTACGCGTACTGAAAGCCCACCGTGTCCGCGAGCGTCTTGATCGCGGTCTCATGACCGGTGAGGAAATGCCAGTTCGGCGCGGAGTCGAGGCGACCGTAACGGCGGATGTACTTGTCCTTCATCTCCGCCGCGGCTTTCGCCTGATCGCGAGGATCGATGCTGATCGTGACGACGTCGAACTGTTTGCCGATGTCGAACTTCAGGTGCGTGAGGGACTCGGTCGTTCCTTCGAGCACCATCGGGCAGAGCATCGGGCAGCGGTAGTAAACGAAGTTGAGCAGCACGGGACGGCCGTTGTTGAAGAACTCCTTCAGACGAACGACTTTCCCCTGCTCATCGCGGAACATGAGATCTAGCGGAATTTGCGAGTTGAGCTTCTGCGCGATCGACACGTGACCCGGGAGCTCGGGCGCATTCGCCGACGTCTGTGCGGGCACAGGCATCGCGAACATCATCGCTGCGAGCGCCAGAGACTTGATCACTGATGCGCTCCCGTCGTGGTGGTCGTTGTTGCGGCGGAAGGAGCAACGCCGGTGTCAGCCGGGACGGGCTGACCGCTCGGCGCGGACTGCGTGCCCGGAGGAACGGTTGCCGTCGGAGCGGTCGTCGTTGCGGCAGGCGCGGTGGCGAGTTGCTCCTGCACAGCGGACTGCGCGGCGTAACGCGCGATGGCTTCGTCGATCGGGATGTGAACGACGCCCTTCTGCTTGTCCACCCAGCCGTAAGTCTTCAGAGCTGCATCTTCGGACTTCCGCATCTGAATCAGATCGGCGACCGGAGTATCGCTCTGCGGGATACGCGTGAACTCGCCCTTGCCATCGGTGTGCGGGAACGGCTGCAGGAGCGGTTGATTCTGCGGAATGTCCATCGACCGCGGACGCGCGATCGCGGTCTGCGGCGGATCCATGCGACGGCGCTCCGCGCCCGCGAATCCTTTGTACATGAACAAAACGATGAGGTACGTGAGGATCGAGAAGACGACGAAGATCACGAGGAACCAAAGCAGTCCCTTGACCGGCACGTCCGAAGACTCGTGATGAGTCTCGGCGTTGAACAACTCGTCGTCTTCGTACTGGATGTGTTCAGGCATGGTCTTACGCTCTCCTCTGGAGCGCCCCCTCGCGAATGGCCTCTTCGACCCAGGTCTCGTGAATCGGAATGATGGTCTGGCCCTTGAGCTGGCCGATGAAGGCCCACAGCCAGAGACCGCCGATACCGAGGAACGCGAAGAGCGTGATCCAGGAGATGTAGAAATGCTCCGGCCAGAATGCAGGGCCGATGAGCCAGTAGACGTCCATGAAGCGCATCACGAGGATGATCAACGTAACGATGCCGATCGTCTTCGGACGATCCTTGATCGCGCGCATGAGCAGCATGAAGAACGGCAGGAAGAAGTGGAAGACGACGAGAATCGTCGCCATCACGCCCCAGCCGCCATGCATGCGCTTGAGGTAGTAAGGCGTCTCTTCCTTGATGTTGCCGTACCAGATCAGCAGGAACTGCGAGAAGTTCGTGTACGCCCACAGCATCGTGAACGCGAGCATCAGGTTGCCGAGATCACGGAAGTGATTCGGCTTCAGGATGTCGGTCATCGCCTGCGTGTTCGAGATCGTGGTGAGGAAGAAGGTCACGAACGCGAAAGCCGAGAGTCCGGCGCCGACCGTGAAGGCGATGCCGAACATCGACGAGTACCACTTCGGCTCGAGCGACATGACCCAGTCGACGCTCGTGAACGTGAGCGTGAAGACGATCATGAGCAGACCCGAGGCGGCCCACTTGCGGCGCGAGAGCTCGGTGTACGGCGAGCGATCTTTCGCGAACGCGACCGAGAGCTGGCGAAGACGCCACGCCCACAGCGCCCAGATCACGAAGTAAACGATCGCGCGAATGACCCACGCGGTGGGATTGAGCCAGAGCTGCTTTTTCTGCAGCAGTTCGTCGTGCGCGACGATGTCGTGATTGGCCCATTCGTAAATCTGCGAGAGGCCTAACACGACCGGAATGCCGAAGAGCAGGAAGAGCGGAAGCGTACGCGCGGCCGCACCGAGGGGACGGCGAATCAGCACGCCCCACTCACCGCCGGTCGTGTACTGCAGGCAGAGCACGCCGAGCGCGCCCGCCGCGATGAGGAACCAGAAGATGTACGCCGGCAGCCAGGCTTTGAAGAACTCCGGCTGATTCATGACGAATCCGGCGATGGAGCCGATGATGCCGATGATGCCGATGATGAGCGCGGGCGTCTGCCAGCGCGCCACGCCGGTACTGACCGGAGTGCTCGAGACAGGCGAAGGATTGAGGCCGGTGGAGGTCATCAGTGGTGCGCTCCTTCGGCCGCCGCGCCGTGTCCTTCACCCGTTGCCGCAGGCGCGTCGAGTTGCGCGCGCTGCTCCGGCGTGAGATCCGCGGCGTTGGCGTTCTGACTGAGTTGCAGCGCGCGGATGTACGCGATGATCGCCCAGCGATCCTGCGGATTGATCATCGTGCGATAAGGCGGCATTGCGCCGAATCCATTGGTCATGACGTCGAAGAAGTGTCCCGTCGGTGCAGTGCGGAGTTTGTCGGTATGGAACGAAGGCGGACGGCGATAGCCGCGCGCCGGAATCATGCCCATGCCGTTGCCGACGCGGCCATGGCACTGCGCGCAATAGATGTCGAAGCGCGAATGACCGCGATCGATGACTTCGCGCGTGACCGCCATCGGAAAGCCGTCGCCGATCTGGCCGTTGATCTTGCCGGTGTCTAGGAACGGGTTGTTCGAGATCTCACCGCGCGCAACGGTGCCTTCAATGCGCGGACGCGCCGACATGCCGTCCGCGAAGAAGTTGCTCGGTTCGTACGGATCGTAGCGAGGCTGATTGGCCATCTTCTGGCGGCATGCCGCGAGGGTCATGAGCGCCAGCGCTACGGCCGCGATTCGGGACTTACCACGGAACATCGGTCACCTCTCGGGGGCCGAGAGTCTCGAGAAGCTGACGTGCTTCTTCGAGACGAAACTTCGGATCTCGCGCCTGAATGACGAGGAAGAATTTGTCGCGCGACGCGGAGTCGAAGCGACGCAGATTGAACATCGGGTGGTACGGCATGGGCAGGCCGTTGAGGGCGAGCATGCCGAAGACCGCGCCGAATGCCGCGAGCAGAATCGTGCACTCGAATGTGATCGGAATCCACGCGGGCCACGAGTTGATCGGCTTGCCGCCGATGTTCAGCGGGTAGCTGATCACGTTGGCGTACCAGCACATGAAGAAGCCGCCGATGCCGCCGAGGATACCCATCGTGAGGACGATCAACGACAACCTCGACTTATGAAACCCAACCGCCTCGGCCAGGCCATGAATCGGGAACGGGGAAAACGCGTCCGTCGCGGTGTAGCCGTTTTCACGAACCTTGTGCGCTGCATCGAGCAGCGCCTGCGGGTCGTTGAACTCGGCGACGATGCCGTACAGACCTTCTTTGATCTTTCCGATCGCCATGTGAACGTATCGCTCCTAGTGCTCCTCGTGCTCCGCATGCGCCTGCGCTTCCGGAAGAAGCGTGCGCATTTCGAAGATCGAGATCATCGGAAGGAACCGGACGAACAGGAACAGGAGCGCGAAGAACAGGCCGATCGAGCCGATGTAAAAGCTCCAGTCCCAGAAGGTTCCCTGGTACATACCCCACGACGACGGCAGGAAGTCGCGGTGCAACGACGCCGGGATGATGACGAAGCGCTCCAGCCACATGCCGACGTTGACGAACATCGCCACGATGAACAGCCAGAACGGCGACGTGCGGAATCGCTTGAACCACATCAGCTGCGGCGCGAGTCCGTTGCAGATCCACAGCGCCGCGTACATGCCCGCGTACGGACCAGTAGCGCGATTGCGCAGCATGTAGACCTCGAAGACGTTGCCGGAGTACAGGCCGTAGAACCACTCCATCGCGTACGCGTACGCGACGATGAGTCCCGTGGCCAGCAGCACCTTACCCATGTTCTCGAGGTGCCGCATGGTGATGAAGTCTTCGAGCTTGAAGAACTTTCTCGCGGGAATCGCGAGCGTGAGCACCATCGCGAAGCCCGCGAACACCGCGCCCGCAACGAAGTACGGCGGGAAGAACGTCGCATGCCATCCGGGCAACTGCGCGACCGCGAAGTCGAACGACACGATCGTGTGCACCGAGAGAACGAGCGGCGTCGAGAGACCGGCGAGCAGGAGATACGCGTGCTCATAGCGATGCCAGTGCTTCGCGGAGCCGCGCCATCCGAGGGCGAAGAGACCGTAGATGCGCTTGACCGGGAGACTGGTCGCACGATCGCGAAGCGTCGCGAGATCGGGAATCAAACCGACATACCAGAACAGCGCGGAGACCGTCGCGTACGTCGAGACCGCGAACACGTCCCACATCAGCGGGCTGCGGAACTGCGGCCACAAGCCCATCGTGTTCGGATACGGGAACAGCCAGTAGTCGTACCAGGGACGGCCGGTGTGAAACGCGGGATACAAACCCGCGGATGCGACAGCGAACAGCGTCATCGCTTCCGCGAATCGGTTGATCGACGTACGCCACTCCTGGCGAAGCAGAAGGAGAATGGCGGAGATCAACGTGTCGGCGTGACCGATGCCGATCCACCAGACGAAGTTGATGATGTCCATGCCCCATCCGACCGGATGGTTGATGCCCCAGATGCCGACGCCTTTGCCGATCAGCAGCGTGAGCGACACGGAGAGCAGACCGACGCCGCCGAGCGCAATCAGGAATCCGATGAACCATCCGAACGGCGTCTTCCTGCGAAGAACGATCGTCGAGATGTGATCGGTGATGGTCGCGAACGAGTGTCCCGGCTCGATCGTCGGAGTGGGGATGAACCGCTCCGGAATCGGCTCCTGCGTCGTGGGACGCAGCTCGTGGACTGGTGGTTGTTCGTGTTTGGTAGCCATGATTAGTTCGTCGCGAAGCGAGCGATGAGCGGTGAGCGATGAGCGATGAATTTCATCGCCGCATTTCCCGGCTCGTGGATCTCGCGTTGCAGTTCATCGCTCATCGTTCATCACTCATCGCTGGACTCACTTCAGTGCGCCTCGTGTCCGGTATCGGCCTTGTGCGCCGTGGCGAGATCGGGATGCGGATTGCGGATCGTCGCCAGGTACGTCGTGCGCGGCCGCGTCTGGAGCTCCTCGAGGAGCGAGTAGTTGGTCGGCTGCACTTTGAGCTGCGCAACCTTGCTCTTCGGATCGTTCATGTCGCCGAAGACGATGGCGTCGGTCGGGCACGCCTGCTGGCAGGCGGTGACCACTTCGCCGTCGCGCACGCGGCGATTTTCTTTCTCCGCTTCGATCTTCGCCGCGTTGATGCGCTGCACGCAGTACGTGCACTTCTCCATGACGCCGCGCGTACGAACGGTGACGTCCGGATTGCGCATCGCCTTGAGCGCCGGCGTGTCGTAGTCGGCGTAGTGGAAGAAGTTGAAGCGGCGCACTTTGTACGGGCAGTTGTTCGAGCAGTAGCGCGTGCCGACGCAACGGTTGTACGTCATGTCATTGAGGCCGTCTTCGCTGTGCGAAGTTGCCTCGACCGGGCACACCGGCTCGCAGGGCGCGTTCTCGCACTGCATGCACGGCACGGGCTGGTGGAAGACTTCGGGATTCTCGACATCGCCGCGGTAGTAGCGATCGATGCGCAGCCAGTGCATCTCGCGCTCGCGCACCACTTCTTCCTTACCGACGATGGAGATGTTGTTCTCGGCCTGACACGCGATCACGCAGCCGTTGCATCCGGTGCAAACCGTGGTGTCGATGACCATCGCCCACGCATGCTTGTCGCTGTAATCCCAGTTCGGATACATCGACTCGTTGTGTTCTGCGCCTTCGCTGCCGTGATGCGCTTCCTGCGCGAATTTCGGATTCTGTTTGTACTCTTCGAACGACGCCTTGCGAACGATGCCGCGCTCGCCGACGTCTTTCGGATCGATCGACTGATGTTCCTGCGTGCACGCGACTTTGTAGATCGCCGGTGCCGCCGAGGACATCGCGATCTGTGCGCCGGCTCCGCCGTGCAGCGCATCGGAGAAGCGCATCGCGTACGTGTTGAACCCAACACCATCAGCGATCTTGCCGCCCTTCTCGCGTCCGTAGCCGAAGTAGATCGTCGCGACATCTTCGGTGTGACCCGGCACGACCCAGATCGGCAGGCGCATGTTCACGCCGCGATACGAGACATCGGCGAAGCGCGTCTCTTTCGCGTTGACGTGTTTCTCGCGCTCGTCGACGTCGTAGCCGACCTTCGCGGCCGTCTTTGGTCCGACGATCATCACGTTGTCCCACGTGATCTTCGACTGCGGCTTCGGCAACTCCTGCAGCCAGCCGTTGTTCGCGAAACGTCCGTCGTAGATCGTCGGATCGTGACGCAGCTCGATCTCGAATCCGGACTGCGGTGCAGCCGGCGCAACGTCGCTCGAAAGCGCCGCGGCCGCGGCGGTCACAGGCAATGCGCTGTTCGCGATGAAGCCGTCGTGCAGCCACTGGCGCCACGACAATTCGTTCGCACCTTTGGAGAACCAGTAGGAACGCACGGATTGATACGGCGTCTGATCGAGACCGCCGAGAAGACCGCCGAGGGTTTCGTAGTGGGAGCGGCCGTTGTAGAGCGGCGCGATGAGCGGCTGAATGATCGAGATCGTGCCGTCGTGCGCGCGCATCGCCCCACGTCTCGAGGTAATGCACATCGGGGATGTGCCAGTGACTGCGATGCGAGGTTTCGTCGTAGTAGAGCGACTGATGCGCGCGGAACGAAACCTTGTCGTACGCGGTCGCGAACTTGAGATCCGCGGGCGCATCGAACACCGGGTTTCCGCCGAGAACGATGAGCGCCTTGACCGCGCCCGCGTTCATGTCGGCAACGAGCTCTTTGAGCGATTCCGTTTGATTGACCGGCGCGACTTCGATCGAGTCGGTGACGAGCACCGTCGAGCCGATGTTGCCGAGCTGCGAGTTGATGACGTGCGCGTACGCATGGACGATCGCCGGCTGTTCATCGCCGACGATGACGACGCCCGCGCCACGATTCGCCTGCAGGTCTTTGATCGCCGCGGCGATGACGGGATTGTTCGTCTGGCCCGTCATCAGTGCGCGCGCCATCTCGACGATCTGCGAGGGCTTCACGCCAACGCGATGATCCGCGACGGAGCCGGTGTTGCTGATGCCGGACTCGATCGCGTAGAGGCGATTCATCGACTTCGTTTCGTTCGCGCGCACTTTGCGGCGCGACATGAAGTCGCGCGCGTAGCGCAGGTGGCCCGGTCCTTCATCGAGGAAGTCGGAGCCAATCGCGACGACGACATTTGCCTTCGTGAAGTCGTAGTGGGTGTTGACGTAGCGGCCGAATGCGATGCGGGCACCTTCGCGCACGTTGTCGCGATTGACCGCTTCCCACTGATGCCACTTCATGCCCGGGTACTGCGCGAGCAGCGCCTGCATCTGCGCGCCGAGTGACGGTGAGGTCACGGTGCCGGTGAGGATTCGCAATCCCGCGCCGTTGGTCTTCGCGGCGTTGACGACAGGCTGCAATGCGGCGAGGAACTCGCCCCACGTCGCGGTGTCGCCGAGGTTGCGCACGACCTGCGAGCGATCGGGATCGTAGAGGCCGAGAATCGAAGCCTGCATGAAGTGATCGCTGGCGCCGATCGTCGTCGGATGTTCCGGGTTGCCTTCGATCTTCGTCGGGCGATTGAGGTGGCTCTCGACGAGGACGCCGTGCGCGACTCCGCCGAACGGCATCGCGGATGCGAAGAAGATCGGTTTGCCGGGAATCAAGTTCTCCGGCATGTTCACGTACGGCACGATCGCCTCGGCCGGCTGACGGCATGCGGCAAGTCCGGCCATCGCCACCGATGCACCCATGAGTTTCACGAAGCTGCGGCGATCGACACCCTTGTCGAGCGAAGCTGCCTGCTGCGGAAACTCCTGGTGCATGAACTCATCGAAGACTTCGCTGCGCGAGAGGTCCTCGAGGCTGCGCCAGAACTCCTTGCCGCGCGTATCGCCGATGCGAGCGCGGAACTCGGAAAAGCTCAGTGTTTTCTGATCACTCATGATTGACGCTTGAGAATCGGCGCAACTTCGCCGACTAGTAATGGCACGTCGAGCAGTGCGTCTTTGACTGGACGCCGTATTTCTTGACGAGCTCCGGTCCGAGAACGGCCTGGTTCTTCGGAACGTAATTCATGTTGAAGACCTCTTCACGCGGACGGATGTGCTTCTCCGGCGCACGGTGACAGCTCAGGCACCACTCCATCGTGAGCGGCGATTCCTGATACACGAGGTTCATGCGGTCGATACGGCCGTGGCAGCTCGCGCAGCCAATGCCCGTCGCGATGGGAATGCTGGGGGTGAAGTGCACGAAATCGGGGAGGCGATGCACGCGGCTCCACACGATCGGCTTGCCGGTGCGATAGCTCTCGCGGACCGGCTCGAGCAACGCCGCGTTCGTCCAGATCTGCGCGTGGCAGTTCATGCACGTCGACGTCGGCGGGATTCCGGCGAAACTCGAAGTCTCGACCGACGTATGGCAATAGCGGCAATCGATTCCGAGTCCAGCCACGTGATGCTGGTGGCTGAATGGGACCGGCTGCTCACGAGCGATGCCCTGATTCGTGAAGTACGGAGAACGTACGATGCCGCCGATGACCCAGAGGACGAAGCCGGCAATGAAGATCGCGCCGAAAATCGTGACGCGCGAAAGCGTATTGGCACTGCGGTGGAAGATCTGCGCCATCTAGGCTGCTACCGTCCGGTGTCGAAGATTTCAAAAAAGTGAGGGGCAGCGATGCTGCCGGTGGTTTGAGCGGTCTGCGCGCTGCGTGGCACGCGGACGGTGCGCATGATATGCAAAATCTCCGGTGACGCAAGTGGGGTCTGCCCAGTGATCTGCGACACAACGTCGAGTTCGCCCATCACATCACATTCGTGAGACGCCTCCTGAAACGACGAGCGCCAGAATGTTCGCGCTATCCGCTTCGAGCGGAACGACTCGTTCGCGCGCGACGACGAGCAGGCATCCATCCCACGTGTACGAGAACGGGACGTACACCGCGACATCGCCGTTCATGCCCAGCGACGTGAGATCGTCGCGCGTGATGAAACCGAAGGTGCGCACGCCTTCACTCACCTGAATCGTGACCGGACGATCGAAGCGGCGCTTGTTGCCGACGAACGCTTCGAGCAGATCTTTGATCGCGGAGTAAACGATGCGAACGATCGGAGCTTTCGTGAAGAGGGTTTCGGTGAGCGCGAAGAGCCGGCGTCCGACGAAGTTTCCCGCGAGTGCGCCGATGAAGATCGTGGCGAGCACGATGACGAGGATGCCGAGGCCGGGATATTGCAGTTTCAGAATGCGATCGAGCGTCAGGAACGTCTGCACCAGCAGGTAGATGGTGAGGGCGATCGGCACGACGATCACCAGCCCGCGAAGGAAGTTCTTGATGAGCCAGTTCATCGGGACAGCCTGACATACATCCGATTCGCGGTGACATCCGTACATGCAACGGGAGCGGTATGCTTCCGCGACGATTTGCCGGACTCGACATGAATGACGCACTGACGCCTGACGACCTGGAGCTGCTCGATCGCATCGCCATCGAAACGATCGAGCCGGTGGCTCCCCCATCCGCAATGCGCGCGCGCATTCTCGATGCCGTGCGTCACACGCGTCAGTTCGATACGACGATCCCGGGCGAGCACGAAAGCAAAACCGTTCGCGCGAACGAAGGAACGTGGACGGAGGTCGCACCCGGCGCGCGCATGAAGCGTTTGTCGAAAGACAAGACACGCAACACGCTGACGTTCCTGCTCGATCTCGATGCATACGCGATCGTCGATGCGCACGATCACGACGGTGCCGAGGATTCCTATGTGATTCGCGGAAGCTGCCACATCGGCGGCATGGCGCTGAATCAAGGCGACTTTCACCACGCCGAAGCCAGCGTGCATCACGGCGATGTGGTGGCGTCGGCGGATGGGTGTTTGTTGCTGATTACGATTGGGATGAAGGCGGCGTAGGCACGCCTGTCATGCCGAGCGTGAGCGATGTCATGCCGAGCGGGAGCGAGGCATCTGGGGCTCGGGTGGCGGTGCGAGGCACGTGTTTCGCGCCGCCCATCCACCAAAGCCCCTCGCTACGCTCGGGGTGACATAACGGCGTGTCATGCCGAGCGGGAGCGAGGCATCTGGGGCTCGGGTGGCGGTGCGAGGCCCACGTTTCGTGCCACCCCATCCACCAAAGCCCTCCCTGTCATGCCGAGCGGGAGCGAGGCATCTGGGGCTCGGGTGGCGGTGCGAGGCCCACGTTTCGCGCCACCCGCCCACCAAGGCCCCTCGCTACGCTCGGGGTGACAACAGAGCGCGAATTTTCGCTTCGCGTTCCGGCCAGTCGCCGCTCACGATGACCCACTTCGTCTCAAACTCGTCGAGCACGGCGCGGAAGGCGTCGAAGAGGTCTTCGCGGGTCGCGTGATCGCCGGCGTCGCGCGCGAGATCGGCAATCCATTCGACGTCGGTGTCGAGCAGCAAATACAAATCGGCGCGGCGCGCGCGGGCTTCGTCTTCGATCCATTGCGGACACGAACCGTAGTAGTGGCGCGCGTAGACGACCGTCGAAAGCAAATCCGTGTCGTGCAACACGAGCGGCGTTGCACAGCGATCGAGATTCGCGATCTGTCCATGCGCAATTGGCTCGACGTCGTTTGCGCACAAGTCGTTGTTGCGCGCTTCCGCGTATTCGCGCGCGTACTCAGGCGACCAGTCGATGCCGAGCTCGCGCGAGAGTTTTCGCGCGAGCTCGGTCTTGCCGGTCGATTCCGGACCGATCAATGTGATTCTTCGGCGACGAGGCTCTTGCGCCATTGCAGGTACCCCAGCACCGCGAGAATCCACAACGCGACATACAAACCGGCGGTGAACCAGAGGTGTCGCACGATGTAGAGCGGCACCGAGAAGGTGTTGATCACGATCCACAGAATCCAGTTCTCGATCCAGTTGCGCGCGGTCATCCATTGCGCAACGAGCGACCAGACGAGCAGCGAGGAGTCGACGTAGGGATTCGGGTTATCGGTGAATCGCAATTGCATTGCGATGACGAGTGCGGACCCAACGATGCCCGCCGCGATGCCGCGATTCCACGCCCACTTCGGCGTGCGCGCCACGGGCAGTTCGTGTTTGTTCTCGCCGCCGTGCAGCCACTCGTACCAGCCATACAACATCAGCGCGAAGCAGACGATCTGCAGCAACGACTCCGCGTACAACTTCGACGCGAAGTAAATCCACGTGTACATCACCAGCGCGACGAGGCCGGTCGGGTAGTACCAGATGTTTTGCTTCGTGCCGAGCCAGATGCTGTACGCGGTAATGACCGCGGCGACGAATTCGAACCAGTTCGCGAAAATCCAGTCGATCAAAATGCGAAATCCATCAGCACTGTCGCATTGCGTGTTGCCTGCGGGTAATAGTACAAGACGCCAGTGAGCTCTTCGCCGGAGTAGTACTGATAGCTGTAGCCGCTCGCGTAGAGCCGCTTCGCATTGAGCACGTTGTTGACCTGCAGCGAGACGCGCGCCCACGGCGTAATGGCGTACGACGCTTTCGCATCGAGGAGAAAGTAGGAGGGCGTGGTGAAGTCGTCGTTGTTCGTGTTGTCGAGATACGAGCGTGCGACCCAGCGTCCTGTCGCACCAGCGCTGAAGCGTCCGTTAGGCGTGTAGTCGATGGCCTGATTCACAATCACGTCCGGCGTGAGCAGTGGCTCGACGTTGCGCAAGGTGATCGGCGTGGAACCGGTCCAGTTGCCTTCGAGATCGTAGACGTCGATGAATTGGGTCCACTCACGAATGCGATTGCGACTGAGACTCGCGCCCGTGCGCAAACGAATTTCCGGCGCAACCTGCCATCCCGCCTCAACCTCGATTCCTCGGCGATAGCTGCGATCGACGTTTTTGCGCAGCGCAAGTCCGATCTCGGATTGTTCGCCCGTCGCGGCGATCTCGTTGTGAAACTCCATCGCGTACACATTGGCGTTCAGTTCGAGATTCGAGGCGCGCCAGCTCCATCCTGCTTCGAGATCGAGCACGCGCTCCGGTTTCACGTCGTGCAGATCGAGTGCGACAGGAGGATCGTCGGCGCCGAGAAACATGTCATTGCGCGTCGGCTCGCGCGTGGTCATGCCCGCGGATGCGTAAATGCTCGATGCCGATGACAAGCGATAGCGCGCGCCGAGTTTGGGATTGAAGAACGTCCAGTCGATCGAGTCGATGTCGGCGGTGCCGTGATAGTCGAACGTCGCGTGACGCACTTGCGCATCGCCATAGAGATGCCAGGCACCGAGGTCGTAGCTGAGTTTCGCGAATGCATTCGCTTCGCCTTTGACGCCATCGTTCGCGTAATCGCGCCGATCGTGCGCGAGGTTGTCGCGCGTGTGATCGCGTTGAAAGCGATTCACGTGCACGCCGGTGTTGAGCGTCATCGCGCCGCTGGTTTTCGAGTACGTCGCAATCGCGCCGAACAAGCGGCCATCGACCGCGTAGCGACGCAATTCGTTTTCACTCGAGAACAACTGATACCAGCCGTATCCGCGCTGGAAGTAAACGGAGGCGGTCATATCGGCGGAGTCACCGAGAGGTTTGATGTACTGAAGTTGCCCGAGGTTGTAGCCGAAGTCTTCGCGCTCATCGGGACGCAGCGGGTTGTTGCGCAAATCGGTCTTCAGCGTCTCTTCATCCGTCGCGTAATACGACGATTGAATGTTCATGTGTCCCGCGAATCCGGTGAGCTTCAGCAGCGCGCCGCCGAGGTCTTTCGATCCGCTGAAGAAGATGTTTCGCTGACGCGATGCCGAGTTGTCGCGAAAGCCATCAGTCTCGAGAAATGAGACGCGCGTGTAGAGCGAGAATCCGTTCGACAGCGCACCGGATTGAAAGCCAACGCTTCCCTGCCTGCCGTTGTAAGAGCCGAGGCCGATCGTCGCTTCGGTGCGTTGCGTCTGCGAGAGCGCGAGGCTCTCCATGTTGACGGAGCCACCGAACGATGGAGTCCCAACGGTTGAGGTCCCAACTCCTCGCTGGATCTGCACGCTTTCGAGTGAGCGCGCGAGATCCGGGAAGTCGGCGAAGTACGTGCCCATGTCTTCGGAGTCCGCGAGTGCCACGCCGTCGAGCGTGAAGTTGATGCGCGACGGACTCACGCCGCGCAGCGAAATGTATGAGTAGCCCGCGCCGCCCGTGCCCGATTCCGCATACGCGTTGATCGATGGTGCATCGCGCAGCAGCAGCGGAACGTCTTGTCCGTAGTACTCGCGCGCGATGTCTTCGCGCGTGACGTCGGACTTCGTCACCGGCGTCGCGTCTTCGGCGCGAATCGCGGAGACGACCATCGTCTCGGCGTACGCGGGTTCGAGCGTGACGTCGAGACTCTCGCCCGTTTTCGCCGTTTGCGATTCCGGCTGAAAACCGGGATGCGAGATGCGCAGCGCATACGAACCATCGGCGACGTCGACGCTGAATGCGCCGTTCGCGTCGGTGGTGACGGAGCGGATGCTGGCGATGGAGATGGTTGCGTTGGAGAGAGGCTGGCCGGAAGGATCTTTGACAGTGCCGCTGAGCGTTGCGGCGAGAAACAAAATCAGTACGTTCATCTTGCCTTCCCTACGCCGGTGTCAACCGGATCAGGTTCCGCGGGTTTGATCTCAGGCCGTGTGGCCACCCCGAGGCTGAGTGGGAGTGTATCGCTATGGAGTGCGGTCGCGCCAGCCGGTTCGGTCCTCG
>JBQCJC010000085.1:0-6258 GCA_051953135.1 Thermoanaerobaculia bacterium
TGTTTTTTCTCTTTTGGTTTTTTTGTTTGGGGGGGGGGGGGGGGCGGCCCCCCCCCTATCCCAAACGGGCGGGGGGCCAAACCCCCCCCCGCTCCACTACATCCGCGAATGCGCTAACATCCCGCCTCTGTGATCGACGTCAGGAAGTTAGCCGAGCCGGGCTCGATCGAGGAAACCCTCCTCGACAAGATCGACCTGAAGCGTCTCCCGCGTCACATCGCCGTGATCATGGACGGCAACGGCCGCTGGGCACGCGCGCGCAATCTGCCGCGCGTCGAAGGACATCGTTCCGGAATCGCGTCCGTGCGTGAATGCGTCGAAACGGCCGCGCGACTCGAGCTCGGCGTGATCACGCTCTACGCGTTCTCCGTCGAGAACTGGAAGCGTCCGCGCTACGAAGTCGCCACGCTGATGATGCTGCTCAAGGAGTATCTGCGCAAAGAGCTGCAGACTCTGATGGAGAACAACATCCGCTTCACGCCGATCGGCCGCATCGACGGACTCGATCCGTCCGTGCAGCGCGAGCTGCGTTACGCCGAGGAAAAAACCGCGGGCAACACCGGACTCCTTTTTCAGATCGCGCTCAACTACGGCGGGCGCGCGGAGATCGTCGACACCTGCAATCGCATCATGGCCATCCTTCGCGAAAAGGAAATGAGCGATGCGGTGATCGACGAGGCGTTCTTCTCCGATCATCTCTACACCGCCAAAGTTCACGATACCGACCTTCTCATTCGCACGAGCGGCGAACTGCGCGTCTCGAACTTTCTGCTGTGGCAGATCGCGTACGCCGAAATTCACGTCACGAAAGTGCTCTGGCCCGATTTTCGCCGTCGGAACCTCTTCGAGGCGATCATCGACTTTCAGTCGCGCGAACGGCGCTACGGCGGAGTCGAGCCGGCCGACGCCGAGATGTTCGTGGAAGCCGACGAGTAGCGCCGCCAACGAATGCGTTACGCCAGAGAAATCACCGCGGCCATCGCCTCGCCGATCGCCATCTGGATCATCGGATGGTCGCATCAGTACGTCTTCAACGCGACCATCGCGCTCATCGCCGTGCTGGCGATGTACGAGTTCCTCGCCCTCGGCCGCGCCAAAGGCTACGAGCTCCCGATCCCGCTCTGCATCGGGATCATGCTGATCATCATGGCCGCGTTCATCCTCCCCGATCTCTCGGTGGAGCTCGGGATGTTCACGGCTTTGCTGGTGATCCCCGCGTCGTACGTCTTCAGTAAACGCTCGCTCGAAGACTCACTGCCATCGAGCGCGGTTGCGGTGCTTGCGACGACATACGTCGGCATGCTCGGCGGCTCGCTCATTCGCCTGCGCCACGATTTCGCAACGCCGACGCAGAGCATTCCGATCGGCTCGAAGCTCGTGTTCTTCCTGCTGCTCGTCGTGTGGCTCGGCGATTCCGGCGCGTATTACACCGGCAAGAAATTCGGCAAACACAAACTCTCGCCGCGCATCAGTCCGAAGAAAACGATCGAAGGTCTGATCGGCGGATTCGTGACGTCGATGATCGCGGCGATCGTGATTCACTTCACGTTCTTCCGCGAGTTCCCGCTGCTGCACGCGATCATCTCCGGCGTGATCCTCTCGTTCGCCGGCGTGGTCGGCGATCTCGCGGAGTCGATGTGGAAGCGCTCCGCCGCCGTGAAGGACTCGGGCACATTGATCCCGGGCCACGGCGGCTTTCTCGATCGCTTCGACTCGATTCTCTTCACCGCACCGATTCTTTACTGCTACTGGACTCTCATCGTGCATGGCTTCCGCACGCTGAACATCATGTCCGGCTGAGACCATGCGAAACATTTCCATCCTCGGATCCACCGGATCGATCGGCCGCAGCACGCTCGGCGTCGTCGATTCGTTTCCCGAAGACCTGCGCGTCGTCGGCCTCGCCGCCGGTGCGAACGTCGAGTTGCTCGCCGATCAGGTGCTTCGCTATCGCCCCGAGCTCGTCTCCGTGCGCAGCGTCGACGACGCGAATCGTTTGCGAGCGATCCTCAGCGACGCGGATGTCAAACCGGAGATCATCCCGGGCATTGAAGGCGCGTGCGCGGTCGCAACATTGCCGAGCGCACACGCGGTCATCGCCGCAATCGTCGGCGCCGCCGGCATCGCTCCTGTGTATGCCGCGCTGAAGGCGAAGAAACGCGTCGGCATCGCAAACAAGGAAGTGCTCGTCGCCGCGGGCGACGTGATGACGCGCGCCGCGCACGAGTTCGGCGGCGAGATTCTCCCCGTCGATTCCGAGCACAACGCCGTGCATCAGGCGATTCGCTGCGGGCGTCACGATGAATTGCAGCGCATCATTCTGACGGCGTCCGGCGGTCCGTTCCTGCATCGCGATCTCACGACGTTCGGCGAGATCTCGATCGAAGCCGCGCTCGCGCATCCGACGTGGCGCATGGGCAACAAGATCTCGATCGACTCGGCGACGATGATGAACAAAGGCCTCGAAGTGCTCGAGGCACATCATCTCTTCGAGATGCACGTCGATCGCATCGACATCGTGATTCATCCGCAGTCGATCGTGCACTCGATGGTCGAGTACGTCGACGGCTCGATCATCGCGCAGCTCTCGACGACCGACATGAAGTTCCCGATCCAGTACGCGCTCCTCTACCCGGATCGCGTGCCCGCGCCATTCGCGCGACTCGATCTCGCGAAGATCAGCAAGCTCGAGTTTCTCTCCGTCGATCCGCATCGCTTCCCCGCGGTCGAGCTCGCGTATGCAGCAGGACGCGCGGGCGGCTCGATGCCCGCGGTGCTCAACGCGGCGAACGAGATCGCGGTGGAGCGCTTCCTCGCCGGAGAACTTCCGTTCATGGGAATCGTAGACATCGTCAGACGGGTGCTCGACCGCCACTCCGGTAACGTCAGCGCAATCTCTTCGGTGGAAGATGCACTGAGCTGGGACGCGTGGGCGCGGAACGAAGCCCGCGGAATCGATGTTGCAGTCCGCAGCTAGAACGGCCCGCTTATGCAATTTCAAGACGCTGTCATCAGCCTCGTAGGCTTCGTCGTCGTCCTCGGATTTCTGATCTTTGCGCACGAATCGGGGCACTTCATGCTCGCGAAGTTGTTCCGCGTGCGCGTGCTCACGTTCTCATTCGGATTCGGCAAGCGTCTGTTCGGATTTCGCAAAGGCGGCACCGACTATCGCGTCTCGCTGATCCCTCTCGGCGGCTACGTACGCATGGCCGGCGATTCGCCCGAAGAGAATCTCGCGGGCAATCCCGATGAGTTCCTCTCGAAGCCGAAGTGGCAGCGCTTCCTGATTCTTTTCGCCGGTCCCGCGATGAACGTGATCATCGCAATCGTCTTCATCGCCGCGCTGGCGATGGTCGGTATCGAAGAGCTCGTGACGAAGCCGGTGATCAGTCAGGTCACGCCGAACAAGGCCGCGGCGAAAGCAGGGCTGCAACCCGGCGATCGCTTCGTGCAGATCAACAACGAAAAGATCGCGGACTTCGAAGACGTGCGGCTCATCATCTCGATGAATGCCGGCACGCCGCTGAAGGTCGTGTACGAACGCAACGGCGAGTTGCGCACGACGACGCTGAAACCGGATCGCGAGAACAGCGACTTCGGTCCTGTCGGTCGCGCGGGAATCGGCATCGGTCTCGAACCGATCGTCGGTCGCGTCACGCCGGATTCCGCCGCCGCCGCCGCTGGTGTGCAAGCAGGCGATCGCCTCGTCAGCATCAACAACAAGCCGGTCGGCGCGCTCGAAGACATTGCCCCGATCACCGAGGACAACGGCGGCAAGACGAAGCCGGTGTCGGTTGTCGTCGCGCGCGGCGCACAAAACGTCTCGCTCACCATCCCGCCAAACACCGATCCGAAGCACGGCTGGACGCGCGGCATCATCCCGCGCACGAAAGTCCTGAAGCTCGGCCTCGGCGGCGCGTTGAGCTACAGCGTCAAGGAAAACTGGCGCATGCTCCGCTTCGCCTTCAGCGCTATCGGACGCCTCTTCCGTCCCGAAGGCAGCGTGAAGGAACTGAGCGGCCCGATCAACATCGCGCGCATCTCCGGCGAAATGCTCCGCCGAGGCTGGGTCCCGACCGTGAGCCTCATGGCCATGATCTCCCTGCAACTCGGCATCATGAACCTGCTGCCCATTCCAGTTCTCGACGGCGGGCACATCATGATTCTCCTGATCGAAGGCATCGCGCGCCGCGACCTGTCCCTGCGCGTGAAAGAACGCATCCAGCAACTCGGCTTCGCCGCCCTCGCTACGCTCATGCTCGTCGTGATCTACAACGACGTGATTTCGAATGTGTTGAGGATCAAGAACGGGTGAAGAGCTGAAGCGGCAGGATTTTCGCGATGTTGCGAAAGTCAGAGTCCAGCGTGAACACCGGTACGTTGTGACGTAGAGCCACGGCTGCGATCAGGCAATCGTGCGGAGAACGCAACGTTAGTCCGCGATCCTGACACTGGCGATAAGTCTGCGCGGCACGTTCGAAAAGCTCCAGCGGCATCGGTGACTCCAGCAGCCGAGAGCTCGCGAGTGCAGCACGTGCGATCGCGTATCCGCGGCCAGGTTGCGCGCCTTGCAACACTTCCTGCCAGATCGGCGGACAGGTCGCAATCTCGTTGGCGAGAACAAAATCGAGCATTCGGATTCGGCCTCGAATGTCCTCGATCCACACGCTGGAATCAACGAGAACCACGACGCTTCACGCTTTTCTTCGGCAGACTGCGACGGCTCGCCGAGACACGCGCCGTTGCCTTCGGCCGCTTTGGCAGTAGTGAGTAGTCGATGTCATGCGTGGCGTCGTATTCGTCGAGGAAGCCCGGCGCGAGAATCTCACTCGCTTTGCCGTGCAACCGCGACAACTCGGCCTCGAGACGCCTTACACGAACCAATTCGTTCAGCGCCGTGTTGATGGCTGCGGAATACGTGCGCTCACCAGTCGCCTTGCGCGCCTCTTCCAGCAACTTCTCATCGAGCACCACGTTCGTGCGCTTCATACACACAATGTGCGCTACTTGTGTGTATCAGTCAACATCACCCTTCGCAGTAGATCCAACGCTTGTTGCGTCGAGTACCACTTCACGATCGTGCGCGGGCCCTGCCAGAGGAGCTTGCGATGTTCGACGCCGTTCGGTGATGCGACAGCGACGTGCACGGTGCCGACGGGTTTCTCGGGTGTGCCGCCGGTTGGTCCGGCGATGCCGGTGATGCCGACGCCGTAAGTGGAACCGAAACGGTTACAGATCCCTTGCGCGAGGGCGATGGCCACGGGCTCGGAGACTTCGCCGTGCTCGCGAATGAGTTGCGGATCGACGCCGGCGAGATCGGTCTTTGCGGCGGCGGTGTAGCAGATCGCGCCGCCGAGGAAGTAGGCGGAGCTGCCGGAGATGTCGGTAATGCGCGAGCCGAAGAGGCCACCGGTACACGACTCGGCGCACGACAATGTCTCGCCGCGCTCGGTCAGCATGCGGCCGATCACGCTCTCGATCGTGTCATCGTCGAAGCCGAACAAACGCGGGCCGAAGATCTGCGAGATCTCTGCTTCGCGCGGCGCGATCCATTCGTGCGACTCGCCGAGGAGATGAATCTCGATTTGTCCGCCGCTCGCGAGAATCGTCACCAGCTCGCCCGGATGATTGTCGTAGTACGGCTTGAGTCGTTCTTCGACACCGGATTCCGTGAGTCCCGCGATCTTCAGCACGCGCCGCGCGCGCGGCTTCGCACCGCTCTCCGCGAGCCACGGCGTGAAGTACGTTGCGAGCATCCACTCGAGCTCGTGTGGAACACCCGGAAACACCCACACGTCTTTTCCTTCGACCTGCAGATGAAATCCCGGCGCCGTGCCGCGCTCGTTCTTCAACGTCGTTTGTCCGGCGAAGACGTTGCCCTGCTTGCGATTCACATCGGGCATCACCCAGCCGCGCGCTTCGAATCGCTGCTGAATGCGATCGATGATCGACTGATCGACTTCGACCTGCAGTCCGAACGCCTCAGTCAACGCTTCGCGCGTGAGATCGTCCTCGGTCGGTCCCAGTCCGCCAGTGGTGATGACGATGTCCGCACGATCGATGGCGAAGCGAATCTCGCGCACGAGATCCGACAGCAAATCGCCGACGACCGATTTGCGCACGACGGAAAGCCCGTAATTTTCGAGCGCGGTCGTGACTTTCAGCGAATTCGTATCGACCCGCGTCGGGCCGAGCATTTCAGAACCGATGGCGATGATGGCGGCGGATTTCATGGCCGCGAAACGATAACGTAAGTGT
>JBQCJC010000086.1:0-4657 GCA_051953135.1 Thermoanaerobaculia bacterium
CGATCGCGAACGTCGCCGCGCTTTCATCCGGCGCTTCGATCTCGATCGAAAACTGTCGCGGCGACGCGCCGCCCGCGAGGGTGCCGAAGGAACAGCGTGCGATGTTGTTCTCGATCGCGCAGAACTCCGGTGCGGTGGTCACGCGAGTCGGCGTCGTGATCGTGATGACGGTGTTCGTCGCCGGGACGCTTGCTACGTTGCCGTACAGGATGTCGACTCGGAACGGCAGCGCGGGAATGCCGATCGGCGTCGACGTCGCGAGCACGAAAAGATCCGGCGGCGTGATGATCTTCACTTCGGCATTGGCGTATATGGTATGGGCTTTCGTCCGATCCTCGGGACGCGAGCTCGCGGATGCGCCGATGTACATCACGTACACGTCGTCCGGCACATGAGCCGTGCACGCGAACGTGCGCCGCTCCGCGGGTTGGAATGTGCCGATGAACTGATCGGCGTAGCACTGCGAGAGATGCGAGGACGAAGTGAGGAACACATTCTCCGCGGGCGCGCCGCCGCTGTTCTCCACGATGACGGTCCACTGCAGTGCTTCGCCTTTGTTGATCGTCATCGGCGCATCGATGGTGACGACGAGTTGCTGGGCGAGGAGTGGGAGCGCGAGGAACAACGATGCGAGCACAACCAGTGCGCGGGTCATATGCTCATCATACGGTTCGACGCGCGCATGTGTTGGTGCGCCGCCGGCCGTACCGGCCCGGTTTGCTTCGCGACGGCCGTACCGACGAAGCGGCCGTACGTTCCCTCAGCGAAGCGATCAGCGCCGGCGGTCGTACCGGCCCGGTTCGGTTCGCGACGACCGTACCGACGAAGCAACCGTACGTGCGCTCGGCGAAGCGATCAGCGCTGCCGGTCGTACCGGCCCGGCCCCTCGTATAATCCGCGCGTTTTGCGGGAGGAAGTTCATCGATGACCAAAAAGATCGCGGTCGTTCCGGGAGACGGAATTGGACCGGAAGTGATCGACGCCGGGATGCGCGTGCTCGAGCGCGTCAATGACGCGCGCAAGCTTGGGCTCGAATTCACGCCGTTCAACTGGAACGCCGACGAGTATCTGAAAACCGGCGTCTCCATGCCCCCTGGTGCGATGGACGACATTCGCGATCACTACGACGCCGTGTATCTCGGCGCCTTCGGCGATCCTCGCGTCCCCGACATGAAGCATGCCGCGGACATCCTCCTCGGCATGCGCTTCCAGCTCGATCTCTACGTCAATTATCGTCCGGTCAAACTGCTCGACGAACGTCTCTCACCCTTGAAAAACAAAGGCGCGAGCGAGATCGACTTCGTCATCTTCCGCGAGAACACGGAAGGCGCGTACGTCGGCATGGGCGGCAATTTCAAGACAGGTACGCCCGACGAGATTGCGGTGCAGGAAGATGTCTCGACGCGCCGCGGCGTGGAGCGAATCATTCGCTACGCATTCGAGTTCGCGAAGAAGACCGGACGCAAGTCGGTGTGCATGTCGGACAAGAACAACGTCATGCGCTTCGGCGGCGATCTCTGGTTGCGCACGTTCGAAGAGGTGGCGAAAGAGTACCCGGGCATCGAGCACTTCCACATGTTCGTCGACGCGCTGACGATGCAGATGGTGCGCGCGCCGGAAATGTTCGACGTGATCGTGACGAACAACATGTTCGGCGACATCATCACGGACCTCGGCGCCGCGCTGCAGGGAGGCCTCGGCGTCGCGGCGTCAGGCAACATTCATCCGGGCAAAGTCTCGCTGTTCGAGCCGATTCACGGCAGCGCGCCGAAGTACGCGGGCAAAGACGTTGCGAATCCTCTCGGCGCAATTCTCACCGCGTCGATGATGCTCGAGTACCTCGGATACGACGAGGAAGCCGCGATCATCGAACGTGCGGCGAATGATGCGATTCACGCCAATGAGACGACGAATGATCTCGGCGGCAGCCTCGGCACGAAGGCCGCGGGTGAGGCGATCCTCAAACGACTGGCGCTGTAAGCGAAAACAAAAAGGGCGGGCTCGAAAGCCCGCCTTTTTGTTTCGATCGTAAACGTGTTGACTACCAGTGCACGGTCACGAAGCCGAGCGCGCGACGGCTCAGGATGTCGCCGCCGAATGCTTCGTAGTGCTTGTTATCGAGCACGTTGCTGATGTCCGCGCCGATTCCGAAGCGATCGTTGACCTTGTAGTTGCCGGAGAGATTCACGACGTCGAACTGCGGAACGGTGCCGACGAAGATGCCGGCCGCCCAGTCGTACTCTTCGACCCAGCGATACGTGACCTTGCCGTCGAACTTCGCGCCGCGATAGCCGAGGCCGAGGTTGAACTTGTTCTGCGGAGCGTTCGGCAGGAGCTGATCGCCGAGCGCCGCGGACTTCACGTCGAAATCGAAGAACGAGTAGTTGAAGTCGACGATCCAGTTGTTGTTCACGTAGTAGTTGAGCGCGATCTCCGCGCCTTCGGTATCGACTTCACCGGCGTTCGCGTACGAGTACACGACCGCGGGACGTCCGCCGACCGTCGTGAGACCGCCGTAGTTCGCTCCAAGTGCGGCGCGCAGGAAGTTCGTGACCGCCGCCTGCACCGGTGCAGGAATCTGCGGACTGTTCGTCGGCACCGCGTACGGCGTGTCTGCGCCGTTGACGCCCGGCAGCAGGTCGGTGACGAAGTCGCTCATCGAGCTCTTGTAGAGATCGACGGTGAGGAACAACTTGCCGCCGAAGATGCCCGAGTAGCCGACTTCGTGCGATTCCACTTTCTCCACGTCGAGCTGGTCGTTGCCGCGCGCGAGAATCGGAAGGCTGTTGAAGTTGAGCAGCGTGAGCACCGGCGCAAGCGGCGCGGCCTGCGGATTCGCCGCCGCGGCAGCCGCGAGATTTACCGGCGCCGCGGCCGGCACCTGCAGGAAGAGCTCCGAGTAGTTCGGACGCTGGAAGGCTTTGTTGTATCCGTAACGAAGCGTGTGATTCGTGCTCGGCGTGAAGACGAGGGCTGCTTTCGGCGAGAACTGCGGATCGTGCAGCGTCGAGTCATCCCAACGCGCCGCGCCGACGAATTTCAATTTCTGCGTGAGGTCGTATTCGAGCTGACCGAACAGCGCTTTCTGCGATTCGGATTTCTCCTCGGTCATGAGCGTCTGCACGCCCGCGGGATTCGCGGTATCGACGTTCTGCTTGTGCAGTGCGCCGCCGCCCGCGAGACGCAGCCGGTTCTTGAAGAGATCCCAGTTCGTCTGCAATTCGCCGTGGAGGTTGGACGAATCTTCGTAGAGCAATCCGCCGGACGACAGCGCAACCTGTTCATTCGACTGACGGGCGTCGTAGTAGCCGCCTAAGTTCCAGTGTGGCTTGTTGTAGTTGACGCGAGCCCACGGACGCGTGACGTCCGTGACCTGCACGCGGCCGATGCCGGTCTGGAACACCGGTCCTTCGATCGATGCGTAGCCGCCTTCGAGCGTCAGCACGTCGGTGTTTTCGAAATGCGTATCGAGGCGAAGGCTGCCGAAGCCGATCTGTACCTGATCGAGCGTGAGCGCACGCGCTTCCGGACGCAGGCCCGGATATTCGACGCCTGCATTGCGCGAACGTGCGAAATCGTCGGACTCCTGATAGCCGGCGGTGACGCGATAGAACATGTTGCTCGATCCGAGTCCGCCCGCGTGACGAATGTCAGCGCGCTTGGTGCTGAGATCACCGCCGGTGAGCATGAGGCGTCCGCCCGGCGACTGCTTCGGCATCTTCGTCGTCATGTTCAGAACACCGCTGAAGGCGTTCGGACCATAGAGCGCCGATCCCGGACCGCGCACGAGCTCGACGCTGGACATCTCATCGAGAGGCACGGACAGTGCGGCCCATTCCTGCGCGCCGAGGAACGCGATCGCGGGATCGCGGCCGTCGATCAACGTGAGGATGCGGCGATTGAGCGAGCTGTTGAAGCCGCGCGCATTGAAGTTCGTGTCGTACAGACCGGACTGCGTGAAGTCGACGCCCGGCGCGGACTCGACGAGTCGCGGCGCCTGACCCGACGGCGCGATGGCCGCGATGTCTTCCGGCGCAATGACGGTGACGGCGGCCGGCGCCTCGACGACGCGCTCAGTGCGGCGCGATGCCGAATAAACGGTGATCGTCTCGGCGACGCTCAGGTTCCAGTCGACTTTTTTGTCGACGCGTGTCGTGCCGTTACTGGTCACGACCACGTTGCTTTCGCTCGCGGCCTGATCGCCCGCGACGAACTGCAGCGTGTAGGTGCCGGGATCGACTTCGAAGACGAAGTCACCATTTGCATCGGAGAGCTTTGCTTCACCCAGCTCGACGATTTGCACGATGACGCCGCCGATGCCCGTTCCATTGGAGCGGGTGATGCGGCCGGCGATGTGGCCGTGCGCCGCAAACAGCGGCACGGCAAAGAGTAGGGACACAATGATCCCGAGGCACAGTGAACGCAATGAGCGCACAGCCATTGGACGAAATCCTCCTCAGACCTGGACGATCGCTGAACTGAATTAGGAACGGAAGGAAGGTAACGCGAGCCGGACTCTTCGTCAATGGAAAGGGTTGATGGGATTGAGGTTATAGAACGAACGTTCGTATGGTTGGTTGTTGGTTGCTGGTTGTCGGTTGTTGGGGGAACGAGGCGAGGTACGACACGCGAGCGATCAGCGGAGCCGTTCCCCCAA
>JBQCJC010000087.1:0-5388 GCA_051953135.1 Thermoanaerobaculia bacterium
GAACGACGACAACGCGCCCGCGTACGCGAGTTTCGTAAGCTGGTCATCGCGCAATCGCGTGCGAAACGCGAGATCGTCCGTCGACGTGAATGGCTGCATCGCTTCGATGCGCGCTCCTGATGTCGCACGCAGCCCTTTAACAAATCGCAATCCCATGCGCACCGCGCCGTCTTCCCATCGGCATTGCCATCCCGATTTGTTGATGTCGACCGGCAGCACGTTTACGTTGTGCCGCTGTGCGTCTTTGATGAGCGTGGCCGGATGATAGAAACCCATCGGCCACGCGTTCAGCAGCGCGATGTAGAACGCGGCCGGATGTCGCGCTTTGATGTACGCGCTCGCATACGCGATCAGCGCGAAGCTCGCCGCGTGCGACTCGGGGAATCCATACAACGCGAACGACGTGATCGATTTGACGATCTGATCCTGCGCCGGTCCTTCGATGCCGTTCTGCATCATCCCCGCGCGCAATCGCTTTTCGATCTCGGCCATACGCTCCATCGAGCGTTTGAATCCCATCGCGCGACGCAGCTCTTCGGCTTCGCCGCCGGTGAAGTTCGCCGCGACCATCGCCATGCGCAGCAGTTGCTCCTGAAACAACGGCACGCCGAGCGTGCGCTTGAGAATCGGCTCGAGGCAGGGATGCGGATACTCGAGCGGGATCTTGCCCTGACGTCGATCGAAGAACGGTCGAATCATGCCGCCGACGATCGGGCCGGGGCGAATGATCGCGACCTGAATGACGATGTCGTAGAAACACTTCGGCGCGTTGCGCGGCAGCGATGACATCTGCGCGCGGCTCTCGACCTGAAACATGCCGATGGTGTCGGCTTCATTGAGCATCTTGTAGACGAGTGGATCGTCCTGCGGCAGATGTGCTAGGTCGACTTCGATGCCTTCGTTGTTGCGAATGATCGGGATCGCATCTTCGAGCGCGGCGAGCATGCCTAGTCCGAGGAGATCGACTTTGATGATGCCGAGATCGGCGCAGTCTTCTTTGTCCCACTGAATGACGACGCGTCCCGGCATCGACGCGGGCTCGAGCGGCACGACTTCGTCGAGGCGTCCTTTCGCGAGCACCATTCCGCCGGAGTGTTGTCCGAGGTGTCGCGGCAGATTCTGAATCTGCAGATAAAGCCGCATGAAATGCTGCACGCGCAGATCCTCGGCATCGAATCCACTTTGCGCGAGCTGTCCCGGAAGGCTCTCGATCTTTTCGCGAATCTCGCCGAAGTTCCACGTGCTGACCGTCTTCGAAAGTTTGTCTGCCTGCTCGAGCGAGAAGCCCAATGCCTTGCCGACTTCGCGCGCCGCGGAACGATCGCGATACGTGATCACGTTCGCCGTCATCGCAGCGCCGTGCTTGCCGTACTTCGCGTAGACGTGCTGGATGACTTTCTCGCGCTGATCTCCTGAAGGTAGATCGAGATCGATGTCCGGCCATTCGCCGCGCTCCTCGGAAAGGAATCGCTCGAACAACAACTCCATGCGCACGGGATCGACCGCGGTGATGCCGAGCGCGTAACACACCGCGCTGTTTGCCGCGGAGCCGCGACCCTGCACGAGGATCTTCTCGCGATTGCAGAACTGCACGATGTCCCAGACGATGAGGAAGTACCCCGCGAGCGCGAGCTTCTCGATCATCGCCAGTTCTTTTTCGAGCTGTGCCTGCGCTTTCGCGGTGAGCGGCCGGAAGCGCGCCATCGCCGCGTTCCACGTCATCTTGCGCAGAAACGAGTCGTTCGTTTCGCCGGGCGGCAGGGGATAGTCGGGGAATTGATAGCCGAGATCGGCGAGTGTGAAGTCGAGCGTGTTCGCGAGCTCCCACGCGCCGTCGATCGCTTCAGGAAGATCGGCGAACAGCTTCGACATCTCGGCCGCACCTTTGACGTGGCGCTCGCGATTCATGCCGAGGAGCCGGCCCGCGCTGTCGACGTTCTTTCCTTCGCGAATGCACCTGAGAACGTCGTGCAGTTCCTTGTCCTGTGGGTGCGCGTAACGAACGCCATTCGTCGCGACGAGTGGTAATCGCAATCGACGCGCGAGATCGATGAGCCGCACGTTGTGATGCTCTTCATCACGACGGAAGTGACGCTGCAGTTCGATGTGCGTGCGACCTTTGAAAATACCGCTGATTTTTTGAATCGTCTCGTCATCCGCGCGCGTGAGGCAGCGCAGTCCCTCGGCGTATTCAGCGACCTGTTCCCACGTGTAGCGTGCCTGACCTTTCGGATGCTTCAACGCGCCGGCGGTGAGCAGACGACAAAGGTTCTTGTAGCCCGCGCGATTCTCGACGAGCACGGAGAGGCGATCGTTGTCCATCATCACCAGCTCCACGCCGACGAGCGCGCGAACGCCGGTTTTCTTCGCCGCCGAAAAGAATCGCGGCGCGCCATACACGCCATTGCGATCGATGAGCGCCATCGCCGGCACCTCGCGTTCCGCGGCGAAATGAATCAAATCCTCAGGTAACGACGCGCCATCGAGAAAGGAGAAGGAGGAGGCAGCTCGCAACTCGGCGTAAGGTCGGCTCGTGGCTTTGTTCGAAACTTTTCGAACTATTTTCTGCGGCGCCTCTTCTTTGTACGTCCCACCCCATTGCTCGTGTACGAGAGGAATGTGGTCGTATTCGACGGAGAGCGGAACACTCGCTGCGCGTTCCTTAACCTTCTCCTTCTGCGCGCCGGGAGGATTGTGCGTGATCGAAAGCGCGTCGAGATTGCGCGTGGGTTTTCGGGAGGACATGGGGGATCAGAGAGTGGTGGTGGTCCGGTGTTCATCAACGCGGATCTCATTGCGGCGGGACTCTCGCCGTTTCAACCGGAAGCTGCCGCGATCCGCGCGGGCCGCGTCATGCTCGAAGAGATCGATCGCTACGCGACGATGCGAACGAGCTTCGCGTTCGAGACGACGCTCGCGGGGCACACGTATTTGCGAAGAATCGATGCGTGGCGTGAACAGGGGTTTGTAGTGAAACTCGTGTTCCTCTCGTTGCCGAGTGTTGATGAAGCGATTGCACGGGTTCGGCGACGCGTGGAGCAAGGTGGGCACAACATTTCTGCTGATGTCATTCGTCGTCGCTTCGATGAGGACAGCAGTGATTCTCCCAACCTGATGGCCGAAGGTACGAATGAGCGAGAAACTCGAATCGAAACTTCCTGATCCGGTGATGCAGGGAGCGCCCGCTGCACTGCTGCGTGCGGCACGCCGTGCACGTGAGATCGCGCGACAGACGGGCACGCCAATCGTCGTCATGCGTGATGGCGTTCTCGTCGAGGAGTATGTAGCAGAGCTCGACGACGAACCTTCGGATCGCAGCACTCCATAAATTTTCTTTGCCCTTCGCCGCTGGCCCGTATTTTTCTACCCGCTGTGGGTGACTTCTCTCACAGTGGGCATTCGGCGAATCGCGCTTCTCCTGCTTTTCGTGGCGGCCTCGGCGGCGCACGCGGCGAAGCCGTTTCGGCTCGATCCGGCGAAGCCGATGACGCAGTACGTGCTCGCGTCGTGGAGTGATGCGACGGGATTGCCGGTCGACAGCGTCGGCGCGCTTGCGCAAACGCCGGATGGCTACCTCTGGATCGGCACCGAGCACGGCCTCGTGCGTTTCGACGGCGCGCGCTTCACCTTCTTCAACACCGCGAACACTCCGGCGTTGAAAACAAACGAGATCTTCACGCTCTTCGTCTCGCGTGACGGCGTGTTGTGGATCGGCACGCGCGGCGGCGGAGCGCTCACGTACGACGGCTCGCGCTTTCTGCGCGTCTCCGTCCCGTATCGCTACATCGCGGGCTTCGCGCAATCGGAAGACGGCGCGATCTGGATCGGTGCGCCGGCCGGTATCGCGCGACTGCGCGACGGGAAGTTCACGCACTTCCGACAAGAGCAGGGCTACAGCGGCGGCCGCCTCGAAACGATCGCCGCCGATACGAACGGCGTCTACGTCGCGATGCCCGAAGGCATTCTACGTATGGACGACAAGGGCTCGCGCTTGTGGACCGCGCGCGATGGCTTGCGTGGTCCTGTGCACGCGCTGCACTGGTCGAAAACACGCGGCCTGCTCGCCGGCACGATTCACGGTCAGATCGATCGCCTCGATGGCAATCGCTTCGTGCCCGTGCTCAACGCGAAAGCGGAAACCTCAATCACCTCCATCTTCGAAGGCGCGTCCGACAGTCTCTGGATGTCGACCATCGGCGGCGGATTGTTGCGCTTTGCGAACGGCAAACTCGATTCGCTCACCACGCGAGATGACCTGCCGAGCGATTCCGTCAATCAACTGCTCGAAGATCAGGAAGGCAATCTCTGGCTCGCGCTGACCGGCGGCGGACTCGCACGCATCACCGCCGCGAGCATCACTCCGGTGATGCCGCCGTCCGTGAGCGCGGAGTGGATGCTCGCGTCGATGCGCGCGAGCGACGGCCGGCTGTGGTTCACGACGAGCAACGGCGGTTTGTACGCAATGCGCGATCACCACGTGACGCGATACTCGATCGCGAACGGATTGCGCGGCACGGTGATCACCACAATCGTCGAAGATCGCGACGGAGTGTTGTGGCTCGGCACTGACGCCGGGTTGCAGCGCATGCAAAACGATCGCGTCACCACGCCGGGCTATCCGGGACTCGGTGGCATGTTCGTGCAGGCGATCACTCCATCGCGCGACGGATCGCTGTGGGTGAGCACCGAGACGGGGCTGTATCACGTCGTGCGTGGTCGTGCGGAAAAAGTGAAGTGGACGCCGGAAGGTCTGGTCGTCGCGATTCGTGAAGCCGCCGATGGCTCGCTGTGGCTCGCGAAGCCGCGATGCGTCGAGCATTACGCGAACGGCGAGCTCACGACGTACGGCGTCAGGGAAGGGCTGCGTTCGGACACGATCACTTCGCTCACGATCGATGAACGCGATGGATCGGTCTGGGTGCCGACGATGGGCGATGGGCTCATCCACATTCAGGACGGCCGCGTGCGCACGTATCGCATCGCGGACGGATTGCTCAGCGATTCGATCTACGTCGTCGTGCAGGATCGCGCTGGTGATCTCTGGATCTCCGCGGGCAATGGTCTGCTCACGATTCATCGCACGGATCTCGAAGCATTCGACGCGGGCAAAACGAACACGCTCGCGACGCGCGTGTTTCACAAAGCCGATGGATTGAAATCGAACGACTTCAGCGGCGGCTTCGATCGCGCCGGCTGGCGCGAAGCGGATGGAACGCTATGGTTTCCGACGACGCGCGGGTTCGCGGAAGTCGATCCGCGCGATCTGCATATCGATCTCACACCGCCGCGCGTGCGCATCGAAAGCGTGCTCGCTGACGGCGAGCCGCACACGAGCGGCGCGATCGATCTGCCGGCATCGCAGCGGCGCGTCGAGATCGCGTACACCGT
>JBQCJC010000088.1:0-6634 GCA_051953135.1 Thermoanaerobaculia bacterium
CCGCGTGTCCCAAAACCACCCCAAACAATCTTTATGTTTGGGCTCGCGCCCCGCACTGGGGGGGTATGGGGGGTTTAACCCCCGGCCGCGCCACGGCGCACGCGCACGCGCGTGTCGCTCACCACCACAAAACATCCCGCCCACGCCTCGACATCTTCCGTCGTGAACACGTGATGCACGCGATCGAACACTTCGCGGCGGCCGGGATGTTTGAGACGCACGAGGATGATTCCGGCGTGCTCGCCGTTGCGAAAGTCACGTGCATCGGCGAAGGCGATGTCCTGCGTGATCAGCACGCGCTCTTCGCGATCGCTCAGCGCGCGCACATCGGGATCGGTCGCACCGCGGAGCTCGCGCAGGGTCACGTGCTCGACGTCGTGACCGAGGATGCGCAGCGCGGCCACGAGCCGCTGCGGCAAATTTTCATCAAGCAGAATCCGCATCCACGCGCGGGACTTCCGAAACCGGCAGATCCTCCTCGGCCGAAGCAGCCGCAAAAGCGATCACCGCTTTCAGGTCTTCCTTCGTCAGTGCCGGGAAGTCCGCGAGAATCTCGTCCTCGTCCGATCCCTCCGCCAGACTGGCCAGAACGGTCCGGAGCGTAACACGCGTTCCTCGGATCACCGGAGCGCCGCCGCAGACGCGCGGGTCCCGGGTGATGTGCTTGGAAAAGTCAAACATTGGCGTTCACGTCAACTCGGAGCGCATGAGTTCACGCAAGCGTAAACGCATCCGACTTCACGCTCAATGAAGTCAACTATGCGAGTCATCATACGCGCCAATGTCGATCCTGGGTGCGCGGCTGGATGAGGCGATCAAGGCGAGCGGCAAGACACAGAAACAGGTCGCGAGCGAAGCCAAAACGTCCGAGAAGACGATCAGCCAGATCATCAACGGCGCCCATGAGAATCCGTCGTACGACCTGCTCGTGCGACTCGCCGACGCAACGTTCACGAGCGTGGAGTTTCTCGTCGGTGGCTCGATGGTCATCTCGCCGCACGACGAATCGGAGTTGCTGCGACACCGTCAGTGGATCGATGGAAAGCTGCAGACGCTCGATGCGCGCAAGTACGCGAACGCGAAGATCGTCGAGCGCCGCGAAGCGCCACAGACGAAAGAGCTGCGCATCGCCGATCGCAAATCGGATGTCACGCTCGTGCTCCGCGCGATCGGTGATTCGATGCGCGACGCGGGCGTCGTCGACGGTGATCTTCTGCACGCGGTTTCGGTGCCGCGCAAACGCGAATCACTCGTCGGCAAGATCGTGGCGTGCAAACTCAACGGCGCGATTTTCGTGAAGCGTTTCGTGCTGCAACACGATCGCGTGCATCTCGTCAGCGCAAACCCGCGCTATCGCGACATCGCGATCGATGAGGAGCACGACAAGTTCGACATCTTAGGAGTGGTGATCACGCGCTCCGGCGACGTGAATTAGGCGGCACGGGCGGCACGGCCGCCTGCGCTGGTTGCTTCGCTTCGGCACGTACGGCTACTTCGTGGTTACGGTCGTCGAGATCGCGCAACGCGAGCGCGAAGTTCTGGCGTCATCACAACACACGCGTTTCTCGCCGCACAGTTCATCACTCATCACTCATCGCTCATCGCTAAGCGGGCCCTCCTCCGGCCATCCCTCGTCCTTCATCCCGAGCTTCTTCGCATACGCAGCATTCAGCCCTTCCCACCACGGCTTCGCGTCCGCGCCCACAATCCTCCCGATCCGATTCCCCGACAGATACGCATCCGCGACGTCGAGACAGATGTGCCATCCCGCCGCGACGCGCGCCAGCCAGCTCGCATCCTCCACCTTGTGTCGCAGCGTCAACCTCGTGCCGTACGACTGCCGCTCGAGCTCCCAGCGCAGCACATCATTGCCCCACGTGTACTCGAGCACGCGCGGCGCATCGGCGATCCGAATCGTCGATGCGAATGATTCACTCGCATCCCCTGCACCACCGCCCGCCATCACCAGCGTCGCCTCGTGATTCGTCGCGAGATTGCGATCGGCATCGAACGGCGACCACTCGCGCAGCGCCGCCGGATCCGTCAACGCCTCCCACACGCGTTCCGGCGCGTGATGCAACTCGCGCGTGAACACGAGCGTCCAGCGCTCACCGTCGTTTTCCGCGGTTGCGTCCGCGAGCGGCTGGGGATCGTAGTGCTTTGCGGTCATCGTGCTTCTCCTTGCGATCGAGATACTCCTCGAGCTTGTCGAGGTGGCGCGTCCACATGCGCCGGTACGGCTCGAGCCACTCCGCGATCTCCGCGAACCGTGCGGGCTCGAGTTGATAAATGCGTTGCTGCGCGGCGACGCGACACGACAGGAACCCCGCCTCGCGCAGCGTCCGAAGATGTTTGGACATCGTCGGCTGCGCCACATCGAGCTCTTCCGCGAGCTCGTTCACACTGCGCGCGGAGAGGCGCAGCGCCGCGAGAATGTCGCGTCGCGTCGGATCGGAGAGTGCTGTAAAAACGTCCATGCCTTCGTTTGAATATTCCGTTAATTGCATATGCCTGTCAAGGCACGTACGCATCCGCCGTTGACATCGAACTTACGGCGCCGTAAGTTACGCGGCAGGAAGTTTCGCAACGGTAACCACAGGAGGTTCGTCATGCCCGTCCGCACCGTCATTTCCGCCACCGGCTCCTACATCCCGCCGGTGCGCGTCCCGAACGACGCGTTTCTCAACGCTTCGTTCTTCGGCTCGGATGGCAAGTCCCTCGGCAAGTCCAACGCCGACATCCTCGCCCAGTTCGAAGCCATCACCGGCATCCGCGAGCGTCGCTACGTTCCGGATGATCTCGTCACCTCCGACATCGCATACGAAGCAGCAAAAAACGCGCTCGACTCCAGCGGCATCGATCCCGAATCGCTCGACGGCATCATCGTCGCGCACAACTTCGGCGACGTGCGCCGCGGCGGCCGCTCCGATCTCGTGCCCGCGCTCGCCGCGCGCGTGAAAGCGAAACTGAAGATCGCAAGGCCGCGTACCGTCGCATTCGATCTCGTCTTCGGTTGTCCCGGCTGGCTGCAGGGAATGATCGTCGCCGATTCGATGATCAAAGCCGGCGCGGCGAAACGCATCATGATCATCGGCGCCGACACGCTCTCGCGCATCAGCGATCCACACGATCGCGACAGCCTGATTTACGCCGACGGCGCGGGCGCGACGATTCTCGAATCGAAAGAACTCGAAAACGGCGCCGGCGTTCTCGGACACATCGCGCGTTCCGACACGCTCGAGCACTCGTCGATGCTCTTCATGGGACCGTCGTACAACGAGGAAGTGTTTCTCGAAGCGCTGTTCCTGAAGATGGAAGGTCGCAAGCTCTATCGCTACGCATTGCAGACCGTCGCCGGCTCGATGAAGAAGTGCCTCGACGACGCCGGAGTCGCGCTGCGCGATGTGAACAAGATTCTGCTGCACCAGGCGAACGGCAAAATGGACGAGGCGATTGTCAAGGAGCTCTACGCGCTGGAGGGTAGCGAGCCGCCGCACGACGTGCTGCCGATGACGATCTCGTGGCTCGGCAACAGCAGCGTGGCGACGGTACCGACGCTGCTCGATCTCATCACCCAAGAAAAGCTCGACGGGCACTCGCTGGCGAGCGGCGATCTCGCGCTGTTCGCATCGGTCGGCGCGGGGATGCACATCAACGCAATGCTGTATCGCATGCCGTAGTCGCGTCTCCACCCCTCCACCCTTCCGGTCGCGCTCCACGCCGCACCTCAGGTAACGTGCGCCGCCCACCAATTTTGGAGGATCGGGAAGGAAGCTCGACGTGCTGTTTCGAGACGCGGCGATCGCATTCATTCGCCACTGCCAGTCGATCCGGAAACTCTCGCCCCACACCGTGCGCGCGTACGAGCTCGATCTCGCGCGCTTCACGCAATTTCGCGGACGCCGCGCGACGGTCGCGTCGTGCGACAAGAGCGTCATTCATGACTACGTGCGTCATCTCTTCGACGTGCGATCGTTGAAGGAAGCCAGTGTTAAACGGCATCTCGCGACGTTGCGTTCGTTCTTTCGCTGGCTCGAAGACGAGGAGCAAATCACGGAGGATCCGTTTCGCGGCGCACGCATTCGCATTCGCATGCCGAAACGACTGCCGCGCGTGATCGCGCGCGCCGATCTGCGACGACTGCTGCTGCACGAACAACCGCACACGTTCGCCGATCTCACCGCATACGTCGCAACGGAATTGCTCTTCGCAACAGGCATGCGCGTGAGCGAGCTCGCGGGGTTACTCGACGCCGCGGTCGATGTCGAGGACGGCACGATCACGATCATCGGCAAAGGCAATCGCCAGCGACGCGTCTTCATCCCCGACGAATTGAAATCGCTGCTCTCCGATTACCGCATCGCGCGCGATCGCGTCGCGACGAGCGCCGATACGTTCATTGTGAATTCGCGCGGCGAAGCCGGCAGCCCGCAAATGATCCGCCGCCTCATTCGCATTCACGGCGAGCGCAGTGAAGTCCGCGATCGGATTACTCCGCACATGTTTCGCCACTCGGTCGCAACGTATCTCCTCGAAGAAGGCGTCGACATTCGCTACGTCCAACGTCTCCTCGGTCATCGCAGCATCTCAACGACCGAGATTTATACGCATGTCGCCGATGCCGCATTGAAGGTGAAAGTGACGGAGAAGCATCCGCGACGAGGGATTGTGAGTAAGTGATGCATTGATTCGCCGCACGACCTCGCGGTACACAGCGACGAACTCATGAACAAACAGCGGCTCGAGGCGTTCAGCGACGGCGTCATCGCGATTCTCATCACCATCATGGTGCTGGAGCTTCATCCGCCGCACGGCGCGGACTGGCATTCATTGCACGCGCTGCTGCCGAAGTTTCTCAGTTATCTCCTCAGCTTCGTCTACCTCGGCATTTACTGGAACAATCACCACCACCTGCTTCACGTGACGCGTCACGTCAATGGACGGATTCTGTGGGCTAATTTGCATTTATTGTTCTGGCTCTCGCTCGTGCCGTTCATGACCGGCTGGGTCGGCGAACATCCGGACGCCGCCATTCCCGCCGCGGTCTATGGCATCAACTTCTTTCTCGCCGCGATCGCCTACACAATCCTGCAGAACGCAATCATTCACGCGGACGGCGGCGAAACATCGGCGCTGGCCCGCGCGGTCGAGCACGACTGGAAAGGAAAAGCCTCGCTGCTGTTGTATGCGCTCGGCATCGCCTGCGCCTTCCTCGCGCCATGGCTCTCGGATGTCTTCTACGTCATCGTCGCGGTGATCTGGTTCGTCCCGGATAAACGCATCGAAAAACGCCTGGCACAAAACTCGTAGCGTGCTCCACTGTGAATCAGGATCATGCATTTGTGCGCGTTCGTGGAGCGCGCGAGCACAATCTGAAGAATATCGACGTCGAGATTCCTCGCGATGCGCTGGTCGTGTTTACGGGCGTATCAGGATCGGGGAAATCGTCGCTGGCGTTTGGGACGCTTTATGCCGAGGCGCAGAGACGGTATCTCGAGTCAGTGTCGCCTTATGCGCGGCGCTTGTTTCATCAGATGTCCGTACCGGACGTCGATGAAATCGACGGATTACCGCCCGCGGTCGCATTACAGCAGCAGCGCGGTGGGACGACGACGCGATCATCCGTCGGCAGCGTCACCACATTATCGAACTTATTGCGCATGCTTTATTCGCGCGCAGGCGAATATCCACGCAATCAACCGCTGCTTTATGCGGAATCGTTCTCGCCGAACACGCCGGAAGGCGCGTGTCCGCAGTGCCATGGATTAGGACGCGTTTACAGTGTCACGGAACAATCGATGGTGCCGGATCCGTCGCTGACGATTCGCGAGCGTGCGATCGCGGCGTGGCCGCCCGCGTGGCATGGACAAAACCTTCGCGACATTCTCGTCACCCTCGGATATGACGTCGACACGCCGTGGCGCGAGCTACCGAAAAAAGATCGCGACTGGATTCTCTTCACTGACGATCAACCCACGGTTCCGGTTTACGCGGGGCTGACGCCGGAAGAAACGCGCCGCGCATTGATACGTAAAGACGAGCCGAGTTACCAGGGCACATTCAGCAGCGCACAGCGGTATGTACTGCATACCTTTGCAAATACGCAAAGCCCGCTGATGAAAAAGCGCGTTTCACAGTACATGCTGAGTACCGATTGTCCGTCCTGTCATGGCAAGCGGCTGCGACGAGAGTCGCTGTCGGTGAAATTCGCGGGACTCGACATCGCCGAATTATCCGCATTGCCATTGAAGCGATTAGCGGAGCTGATTCGCCCCTACGCGAAACTCAAACAGGACGATGCGCATCCCGAGAAAGCGATCGTCACGCAGCGCATTGCTTATGATCTGAACGCGCGGCTTGATGTCCTCCTCGAGCTCGGTCTCGGATATTTATCGATTGAACGCAGTACGCCGACATTATCGCCGGGCGAATTACAGCGACTGCGCCTCGCGACACAAGTACGCTCGAATTTATTCGGCGTCGTTTATGTCCTCGACGAGCCGTCGGCGGGATTACACCCTGCCGATACCGAGGCGCGTTTTTAGGCGCGCGGGAAATTAAATGCCGCGGGCAATTGATTATTGGTCGTCGTGCACCAGCGCGACGGCATTAGCCCCGCCCCCCGGGTCGTCGA
>JBQCJC010000089.1:0-5731 GCA_051953135.1 Thermoanaerobaculia bacterium
CCCCCCCCCCCCCCCCCCCCCCCCTCCACTGTCATTGCGATTGGCGTCGGCCTTCGCCTGTTGGTGCTCGCCCCCGAGCCCCTTCTCTCCGGCGATGTCTACCGTTACCTCTCCGATGGTCGCATGCTCGCAAGCGGCGTGAATCCGTATTCGTACACGCCCACGGATCCGCGCATCAATCACCCCGAGATCCGTTCGATCTATCCACCGCACGCGCAGTTGTTGTTCGCGCTCGTGCATCAACTCACGTTGTGGCGGCTGCTCATCATCGCGTTCGATGTGATCGCCATCGTGCTGCTGCGCGAATATGGGTTCGCATACGCGACGTGTCCGCTCGTGATCTTCGAAGGAACGTGGAGCGGACATCTCGATGCGATCGCCGCGGTGTTGCTGCTGATCGCGCTCACGCGTCGCAGCGGCGCCGCGCTCGCATTCGCGGGCGGCTTGAAAGTGATTCCGCTCGCTGCGATGCCGGTGCTCGCGCGCGATGCGAAGTGGAAGAACGCGCTCACATTCATCGCCGCGCTCGCGCTTCCCGTGTTGCCATTTCTCGGCAAGCCGATCATGCCCGGCTTTCGCGAGTACGCCACGCGCTGGATTTTCAACGCGCCCGCGTATGACCTCGTGCGCGCGATCGTCTCCCACATCCCGACGAAGATGATCTGGACGCATCATCCGCTGCGCTTTCAGTGGCTTTCGGATTTTGTGTATCAGCGTCTGTACGACGACTTCCTCACACGCGCGGTGCTGGCGACGATTGCGATCGGCGGAATCCTGCTCGCGCGTCGTGTGACGACCGCGGTCGCGATCCTCTTGCTCTGCTCACCCGCGATTCATCCGTGGTACTGGCTCACGCTCGTGCCGTCTGCGTTGCACGAGCGGAGCAAGTGGTTGTGGGTCGCGATGTGCGCGCCGGCGTCGTATCTGTTGTACGAGAGCGCGAATCGATTTCTCGTCTTCGCGCTCTGCTACGTCACGCCACTTCTGCTTTCAGGGAGCGCGTCATCAATCGCTGCACGCCTTCGCGCGGCGATTCATTCTCGTACAACACGCGATACATCTCGCTCGTGATCGGCATTTCGATCTGATGTCGTTCCGCGAGCGCCTGCGCGGACTTTGCGGTCTTGATTCCTTCGGCGACGAACTTCGCGTCGCGCAAAATCTCGTCGAGCTTCTTGCCGCGGCCGAGGAGCGTGCCGACGGTGCGATTGCGTGAGAGCGCGCCCGTGCACGTGAGCACGAGATCGCCCATGCCCGCGAGTCCCGCGAAGGTCTCGATCTTTCCGCCGAGCGCCATCCCGAGTCGCGTGATTTCGCGAAGACCGCGCGTGATGAGCGCGGCATTCGTGTTCGAGCCGAGGCCGAGTCCTTCGAGCACGCCGGCGGCGATGGCGATGACGTTCTTCAACGAGCCCGCGAGCTCAACGCCGACAACATCATCCGAGTAGTAGAGACGAAACGTCGGCGACGACATGACGTGTTGCACCTGCTGCGCGAACTCGATGTCTTTCGATGCGATGACCGCGGCGGATGGATCGCCGCGCGCGGTTTCGATCGCGAACGTCGGTCCGCTCAACACGGCGAAGGCCGCAAGCCGGTCACCAAGCACGTCCTTCGAAACCTCGGACATGCGATCGAGCGATTCGTTCTCGATGCCTTTCGTGCCGCTGATGACTTTCGCGTCGCCGCGCAAATGCGATTTCAGGTTGCCGAGCACTTCGCGATAGTGATGGCTCGGCACCACCATGAATTGCGTGTCGGAGAACGCCGCCGCTTCGGCGAGATCGTTCGTCGCATGAACGCGATCTCCGAGCTTCACGCCTTTCAGGTAATCCGTGTTTTCTCCCGTTTCGCGAATCGCATCCGCGACTTCGGGATCGTGCGCCCAAAGCACGACCTCGTTGCCGGAGCGTGCCGCGGTGATGGCCATCGCCGTGCCGAACGCTCCGGCACCGATCACGGAAATCTTCATCAGTCCTCTTCTCTCCTCGGCTCCCCGAGCCTGCGCTCCGTCCCGTCGACGATGCGTGCAATGTTCTCGTGATGCTTGACGATGACCGCGACCGCGATGGCGATGCTCATCACGATGCGCCAGAACGGCGCTCCTTGCGCGAGAAACCGAAACAGGACAGGGATCGACGCGGCGGTGATCATCGACGCGAGCGAGACGTAGCGGAACAGCAGCAACACGATCGCGAAGATGAGAATCGCGCCGAGCAACACGATCGGATCGAGCGCGAGAATCACACCCGCCGAAGTCGCAACGCCCTTTCCTCCATGAAACCGGAGCCACACAGGAAACATGTGCGCGAGGACCGCGAGCAATCCGGACAACGCGATCCAGAACTCACGCGACTGCCACGGCTCCGTGCCCACCGCGAATGGCCACGACGGCTGCGACACGAGCCACCGCGCCACCATCACCGCCCCCCACCCTTTCGCGATGTCGAACAGCAGCGCGACGATTCCCGCGAACCGCCCCGCGGTACGTGCTACGTTCGTAGCACCAACGTTCCCGCTGCCGTGCTCCCGCACGTCCTTCCCCGCCATCACCTTCACAACGAGAAAGCTGAACGGGATCGAGCCGAGAACATACGCGGCGAGAATCAACGCGATCGGTAGCATGAGCGGCGGCTATTTTACGTGCGCTTCGACGGCCGTTCGAAATGACGCGGCATCGATCGCCGGATATCGATACAACTCCGGCTCGATCGCTTCGAAGAATGCCCACAACTTCTCGCGATCGACGAGACCTCGCTCGAACATCATCGCCACGTCCGCGCGATCCTTCCGATGCGCACGCTCGATCTTCGAAAGGCACTGTGCATAGAAGTCGTAGTGATGAAACGAGAGCTGGTCTTCGCGTGCGATGAATGGACTTCGGTCCTGCCATCCCGGCAGTTCCGGGATGAAATCGGCGGGCGATGCGAGCTCGATGTTCACGTGCAAACGCTCTTTGAGCGGAGCGAGGGCTCGAATCACACGGTCATCGTCGGGGATGACTTTGATATCGATATCAACAGTGCTGGCTCGCCATTCGAGTAACACGGACGACGCGCCGCCGGTGAGATACACGCGGCCCGCACCGCGCGATTCTTTCGCGAGCTCGCGCATAAACGCGCACACGCGATTCGCGTCTACGGCTTCACGCATGCGGCTGCTCGCTCGAAACTCACAAGCCTGCGGATGAGCGCGTTGTACTGCGAATGCGCCGCATCACCATGCAACGCGGCCAGCTGTTCGTAAAGCCGATCCTCAGGGAAGTACGGCGTATCCGGCACGTCGAAACCGAGGTCGCGCAGACGCGGCGCGCCGACGAGAACGAGCAGCGCGGGAATCGATTCGATCCCGCGCTCCAGATCGTGAAAGCCTTCGCGAATCAGATCAGCGCCCGGCAACGCGTCGGAGATCTCTTGCACCCTGCTAGGGTACTAAACCCCGTCGAATGCGTTGTCGAGATCGGCGATCAGGTCTTCGATGTCTTCGATGCCGACACTGATGCGCACGAGGCCGGGCGTGATGCCGAGGCGTTTGCGCATTTCGTCGGGGACCGAGCCGTGCGTCATCGAGATCGGGTGCGAGATCAGCGTCTCGACGCCGCCGAGTGATTCCGCGAGCGAGCAGAGGCGCACGCGATCGAGGAACTTCTTCGCGTTGTCGAACGAGCCAAGCTCGAACGAGATCATCGAGCCGAAGCCGTTCATCTGTCGTTTCGCGAGATCGTGCTGCGGATGATCGGGCAGGCCGGGGTAGTAAACCTTCTTCACTTTTGCGTGATGCGCGAGATAGCTCGCCATCGCCACGCCGTTCTCTTCGTGCCGCTTCATGCGCACCGCGAGCGTCTTCACGCCGCGCAGCACGAGCCATGAATCGAACGGCGAGAGAATCGCTCCGACCGCGTTCTGCAGGAAGCCGATCTTTTCGCCGAGTTCGTCCGTGTTCGAGATGACCGCGCCGCCGACAGAATCCGAATGTCCGTTGATGAACTTCGTCGTCGAGTGCACGACGATGTCCGCGCCGAGCTCGATCGGCTTCTGCAGATACGGCGAGCAGAACGTGTTGTCGACGATCACGAGCGCGCCGGCTTTGTGCGCAACATCCGCACACGCGGCGATGTCCGTGATCGTCATCATCGGATTCGTCGGCGTTTCGAGGAACACGTACCTCGTGTTCGACTGAATCGCGCCGCGCACCGCGTCAACGTTCGACGTGTCGACGTAAGTGAATTGAATCCCATACTTTTCGAGCACGCGGCTGAAGAGACGATACGAACCGCCGTACATGTTCTCGCCGGCGATGACGTGATCGCCCGACTGGAGCATGCGGAAGACGGTGTCGGTCGCGCTCATGCCGGACGCGAAGCAGTGTCCGTGCTTACCGCGTTCGAGCGCCGCCAGGTTCGCCTCGAGCGCCGAGCGCGTCGGATTCTTCGTGCGCGCGTACTCGTAGCCTTTGTGGCGGCCGAGCTCGGGCTGCACGTACGTCGAGGTTTGATAGATAGGAATCGTGACCGCACCGGTCACTTCTTCCGGCTCCTGGCCGGCGTGAATGCAATCCGTGGAAAAAGCCATGAATCTGTTCCTTACGTGGACGACTCGTCTTTGCGCCAGCGCGAGTAGATGCCCTTCGACATGTAGCGTTCCGAGGCATCGGGGATGATGGTCACGACGCGCTTGCCGGGGCCGAGCTTCTGCGCGATCTCGAGTGCTGCCGTGACGTTCGCACCCGCGGACGAAGCACCGAGGATGCCTTCTTCGCGCGCGAGTCGCGCGACCATGTCGAATGCGGGATCGTCGTCGATGCGAATCACATCCGTTGCGAGACTCATGTCCAGCACCGGCGGAATGAACGTCGATGCGCCGATGCCTTCCACTTCGTGCGGACCGGCTTCGCCGCCTTTGAGAATCGAGCCTTGCGGCTCGACGACGTAGCACTCGACGTTCGTGTTCTTCTCTTTCAAATACTTCGCGACGCCGGTGAATGTACCGCCCGTTCCCGCGCCCGCGCAGTACGCATCGACGCGGCCTTCCATCTGTTCCCAGATCTCGGGTCCGGTGGTTTCGTAATGCGAATCGGTGTTGTACGGATTCGCGAACTGCTGCGGCACGTATGCGCCGTCGATCGACTCCGCGAGCTCCTGCGCTTTCGCGATCGCGGCCTTCATGCCGAGATCCTTGGGCGTCAGTACAACTTCGCCGCCGAGAGCTTTCATCACTTCGCGCTTCTCGATGGAGAAATTCTCCGGCACGCAGAGAATCACGCGATAGCCGAGTTGCACACCGGCGAGCGCGAGACCGACGCCGGTGTTGCCCGCGGTCGGCTCGATGATCGTGCCGCCGGGCTTCAACAGGCCCGCGGCTTCAGCGCGACGAATCATCCCGATCCCGATGCGATCCTTGACGGACATGCCGGGATTGAGAAACTCGAGCTTCACGTAGATGTCCGCGGCATCGCCGCCTCCGATGTGACGCAGGCGCACCATCGGAGTGTTGCCGATGAGATCGAGGACGGAGTTCGCAGGAGGAAGTAGAGGGCGTGTCAAGCGGCGCGGATGATAACGCACTGCGAGTGGAGCGCGCAGTGCGCGCTGAGTGCGCGCTGTTGTCGGTTGATGGTTGTTGGTTGTCGGTTGTTGGGAGACCACCACCCGCCCACGTTCGTTTCAGCAAAGCTGCGGGTGGTTGGGGCGGCCTCCAAACAACCGACAACCACCAACCAACAACCAACAACC
>JBQCJC010000090.1:0-7580 GCA_051953135.1 Thermoanaerobaculia bacterium
CAGCGAGATCCAGGCGCGCCTCGCCGCGATCGAGGCGGAAGTGAAAGCGATTCACGCGCGCGCGCAGGTCGAAGGCGACCGTCAGAAGCGCGAGCTCATGACCGCCGCTGATGCGGAGCGCGAGAAGATCCTCACCGCCGCACGCACCGAAGTCGACAATCGACTCAAGCACGCGCGCACCGAGCTCACTGAATTCGCCGGCCAGCTCGCATCCGAGCGTGCCGAACAGATCCTGCGCGAGAAAATCACCGATCAGGATCAGCGGAAACTCTTCCAGGACAGCTTGCGCGAAGTGGGTGAGGTGAGATCGTGATTCGTCGTTTTGCCCGTCCCTACGCTCGCGCGATCATGGACGCCGCCGGTTCGCCAGCGAATGCGAACGCGCTTCGCGGTGAGCTGATGAGTTTCGCGAAAGCGCTGCGCAGCTCGAAAGAACTGCAGGAGCTGTACGCGAACCCTGGCATCGACGAAGCGACGAACCTCGCGATCACGCAGCAGCTCGCGAAGAAGATGAAAGCTTCGGAGCTCGCGGCGAAGACGCTCGACGTGCTCGTGCGCTTTCATCGCATCAACGACATCGATGCGATCCTCTCCGCGCTCGCCGCGTACGTGAACAACCAGCTCGGCGTCGCGATCGCGGAAGTGCGCAGCGCGAAGAGTCTCAATCCCGACGAGATCCAGGAGCTCGCGAACACCTTGTCGACGAAGGTCGGCAAGAAGGTGGAGCTCGACATTCGTACCGATCCCACCCTCCTCGGCGGATTCGTGGTGCGGATCGGCAGCGAGATCTGGGACGCGTCGGTTGCAGGAAAGATCAACAAATTCCGTGAATCGCTAGCGTAAACAAATAGCGTAAACGATTCATACGCCTGATTCGGAGAACTTATGGCTGTCGATTTGAAGGCAGAAGAAATCACAGAGATTATTCGTCAGCAATTAACGGGCATCGGCCGCGGCGTCGAAGTGTCGGAAGTCGGCACCATCACCTCGGTCGGCGACGGTATCGCCCGCGTTTACGGCCTCGAGCGCGTCATGGCCGGTGAGCTCGTGCAATTCCCGCACGACGTCACGGGCCTCGCGTTGAACCTCGAGGAAGACAACGTCGGCGTCGTTCTCCTCGGCGACTACCAGGAGCTGAAGGAAGGCGATCAGTGCAAGCGCACCGGCCGCATCATGTCCGTTCCGGTCGGCCCGGCCGTCGTCGGCCGTGTCGTGAACGGCCTCGGCGCGCCGATCGACGGCAAAGGCCCGATCGCCGCGACCGAGTACTACCCGATCGAGCGCCTCGCGCCTGGCGTCATCGACCGCAAGCCCGTCAAGGAGCCGCTCCAGACCGGTCTCAAGGCGATCGACGCCATGATTCCGATCGGCCGCGGACAGCGCGAGCTGATCATCGGCGACCGCCAGACCGGCAAGACTGCCGTCGCGGTCGACACGATCATCAACCAGAAGGGCAAGAACGTCATCTGCGTCTACGTCGCCATCGGTCAGAAGAAATCGACCGTTGCGCAGGTCGTGAAGACGCTCGAGCAGTACGGCGCGATGGATTACACCGTCGTCGTCAACGCCTCGGCATCCGAAGCGGCGCCGCTCCAGTACCTTGCGCCGTACGCGGGTTGCGCGATCGGCGAGTACTTCCTCTACAACGGCCAGCACGCGCTGGTCATCTATGACGACCTTTCGAAGCACGCCGCCGCGTATCGCGAGATCTCGCTGCTGCTTCGCCGTCCGCCGGGCCGCGAAGCGTATCCGGGCGACGTCTTCTATCTTCACTCCCGCCTGCTTGAGCGCGCGTCGAAACTTTCGGATGCGCGTGGCGGCGGCTCGCTGCCGGCGCTGCCGATCATCGAGACCCAGGCCGGCGACGTTTCGGCGTACATCCCGACGAACGTCATTTCCATCACCGACGGCCAGATCTTCCTCGAAACCGACCTTTTCCACTCCGGCGTGCGTCCCGCCATCAACGTCGGCATCTCGGTGTCGCGCGTCGGCGGATCCGCGCAGGTGCGCTCGATGCGCTCCGTCTCGGGCACGCTGCGTCTCGACCTCGCGCAATACCGCGAGCTCGCCGCGTTCGCGCAGTTCGGCTCCGACCTCGACAAGACCACGCAGGCGCAGCTCAACCGCGGTAAGCGTCTCGTCGAGATCCTGAAGCAGGGCCAGTACGCGCCGTTGCGCGTCGGCTTGCAGGTCGCGTCGGTCTACGCCGGCACGAAAGGCTTCCTCGACAACCTCGCCGTCGAAGCCGTCCGTCCGTTCGAAGCCGCTCTGCACCAGCATCTCGTCGACGAGCACGCACAGCTCGTGGACAAGCTCGAAACGTCGCCGAAGTTCGACGCCGAGCTCGAAGGGGCGATTCGTTCTGCCATCACGTCCTTCAAAGAGCAGTACGTGAAGGACAACGCGAACGTGCTCGCCGCCTAACTCGGAACGTAAGCCGACATGCCAAGCACAATCGATCTCAGACGACGGATCCGCAGCACGAAGAATACGCAGCAGATCACGAAGGCCATGAAGATGGTCTCCGCGGCGAAGCTGCGCCGTGCACAGGAGCGCATGCTCGCGGCGCGGCCGTATTCGGCAGCGCTGCGTCAGGTGCTCGCTTCGCTCGCGAAGCGCGTCGACCTCGCCAAGCATCCGCTGCTCGGTGAGCGCGAAACGGAGAGCAAGGTTCTGCTGCTGGTCGTCACCGCCGATCGCGGACTTTGCGGCGCGTTCAACGCGAACATCCTTCGCGCAGCGCAGAACGCCGTTGCGGAACATCGCGAGTGGGAGCACGTCGAGCTGCTGCCGATCGGCCGGAAAGCGATCGATTTCTTCAAGCGCCGTCCGATTCCGATTCGCCGTCAGGGCGCACACGTCTATCAGGCGTTGTCGCTCGACACCGCGCGCGAGATCTCGAACGGCATCATCGAAGACTTCATCAACGGCGAATTCGACGCGATCTACATCCTCTACAACGAATTCAAATCGGTCATCGCGCAGAAGGTCACGCTCGAGCGGCTGCTGCCGCTGCCGCGTCCGGCCGTCGACGCGAATGAGCCGCCCGCGATCGACTATCTCTACGAGCCGAGTCCTGAAGCGATCCTCACCGACCTCCTGCCGAAGCACATCGAGTTTCAGCTCTATCGCGTGCTGCTCGAATCGGCCGCGGCGGAGCAGGGCGCGCGCATGACGGCCATGGAGGCGGCGACGAAAAACGCCTCCGAGATGATCGGCCACCTGACACTGACGTACAACCGCATCCGCCAGGCTTCGATCACGAAGGAAATCATCGAGATCGTCAGCGGCGCCGCGGCAGCAGGACACTAGAAAAATTCAGCGATGAGTGAGAAGCGATGAGCGAGAGCTCACCGTGATCGCTCGCCGAACCGGAGAACAGCATGGCGACAGAAGCAAAGAGTCAGCAGATCGGACGGGTGGTGCAGATCATCGGCCCCGCCGTCGACATCGAGTTCAGCGAAGGGCATCTGCCCGCGTTGCAGAACGCGATTCGTATCGTCGACAACAACGAGCTCGGAAAGGTTCCGATCGACGTCATCGTCGAAGTCGCGAACCACATCGGCGAGAACCAGGTCCGCTGCGTCGCAATGAAGCCGACGGACGGAATGGTTCGCGGGATGAAGGCCATCGACACCGGTGCGCCGATCTCGGTTCCGGTCGGCCGCCAGACGCTCGGCCGCATCATGAACGTCCTCGGCGAGCCGGTCGACGAGCGCGGCCCGGTCAACGCCGAGCAGAACTGGTCGATTCACCGCGAGGCGCCGAAGTTCGAAGACCAGTCGACGTCCATCGAGATGTTCGAGACCGGCATCAAAGTCATCGACCTTCTCGACCCGAACACCAAGGGCTGTAAGACCGGCCTGTTCGGCGGCGCCGGCGTCGGCAAGACCGTTCTCATTCTCGAGCTCATCACCAACGTCGCCAAGCAGCACGGCGGCTTCTCGGTGTTCGCCGGCGTCGGTGAGCGCACCCGCGAAGGCAATGACCTCTACCTCGAGTTCGAGGAAACCGGCGTCATCACGCCCGGCGATCCTTCGAAGTCGAAGGCCGCATTGATCTACGGCCAGATGACCGAGCCGCCGGGAGCGCGTCTGCGCGTCGGCCTCACCGGCCTCACCGTCGCCGAATACTTCCGCGACGTCGAAGGCCAGGACGTGCTGCTCTTCATCGACAACATCTTCCGCTTCACGCAGGCGGGTTCGGAAGTGTCGGCGCTTCTCGGCCGTATGCCGAGCGCCGTCGGATACCAGCCAAACCTCGCGACCGAAATGGGCGAGCTGCAGGAGCGCATCACGTCGACGAAGAAGGGCTCGATCACGTCGGTCCAGGCGATCTACGTTCCCGCCGACGACCTCACGGATCCTGCGCCGGCCACCGCGTTCGCTCACCTCGACGCGACGACCGTTCTTTCGCGTCAGATCGCGGAGCTCGGCATCTATCCCGCCGTCGATCCGCTCGCATCGACGTCGAAGATTCTCGATCCGCGCATCCTCGGTGACGATCACTACAACACCGCCCGCGCGGTGCAGGCGGTTCTGCAGAAGTACAAAGATCTTCAGGACATTATCGCCATTCTCGGTATCGACGAGCTTTCAGAAGAAGACAAGGTCATCGTCGCGCGTGCGCGCAAGATCCAGCGCTTCCTCTCGCAGCCGTTCCACGTTGCCGAGCAGTTCACCGGCATCAAGGGTCAGTACGTCAAGATTGCCGACACGATTCGCGGCTTCAAGGAGATCGTCGAAGGCAAGCATGACGACATCCCCGAGCAGGCGTTCCTGCTGCAGGGCACGATCGAGCAGGTGCTCGAGCGCGCCGAGCAGATGAAGCGCGAGGCGGCGTAAGGAAACAGCAATGGCCGATCTCCCGACCAAGATCAATCTCACGGTCGTCACGCGCGAGCGGAAGATCGTCGACGTGTCGGTCGACGAAGTCGTCCTGCCGGGCATCGACGGCGAGATCGGCGTTCTTCCGGGACACACGCCGTTGCTCGCGTCGCTGCGCATCGGACAGCTTCGTTATCGCAACGGCAACACCATCAGTCGTCTCGTGATCTCGTGGGGTTTCGCCGAAGTGCTGCCCGATCGGGTGATCGTGCTCGCGGAGCGCGGATTCCTGCCGGATGAAGTCGATCGCGCAACCGCGGAGCAGGAGCGCATGATTGCAGAGAAAGCGATCGCCGATCTCTCGTCGCACGATCCCGAGTTCCTGGTGATGGAAGGCAAGCTCGAAGAGTCGATCGCGCTCATCAACCTTCACGTGCATCACTGATCCTCAGTACAGAGACAACTGAAACGGCGAGCTTCCGCTCGCCGTTTTCTTTTTTGCCGAAAAGCGGGCCTCACGCTTGCATTAAGCTGCGCTCGGTTCATCAAGCCCGATATGGATTCCTGGCTCGAGACATTCGCGCGCGCGAACTTTCAGCGCAGCGCAGACACCGCACACGATTTGAAGACCCCACTGAACGTGGCGGTGCTCAACCTCGAGTTGTTGCGGATGCGGCTGCGCAAACTCGCAAATGGCGAAGACGATGACGAGAAGATCAACGGCTATACGCGCGCGATCGAAACCGAATTGCGCCGCATGGGCCGCATCTTCGATGCGTTCTTTTTGCTCTCCACTCCGCCGAAGAACGAAGGCGCGCCGGCGGCGTTCGACATCGCACCAATCTGTGCGGACGCCGCGTCGTCGTGTGGCTTCACGATCGAAGGCAACGACGCGGTGATGATCACCGCGCACGAGTCGAGAATCCGTCAGGCGCTGAAGCTGTTCTTCGAGGGCGCATCACGTGTGTTCGGCGAAGGCGAGCATCACTGCTCCGCCGCCAGCGACGCGGACACATTCAGCATCGTCGTCGCGGGCACGCCTCAATCCGCCGAGCTCGAATTACCGAAAGTCTTCAAGTTCTATTACACGGACCCGCAGGGGAACCCGGATCTGACGCTGGCCGTTGCACGTCTCATCACCGAGACTTATGGTGGTGGACTGGAGGCGGCGGAGGATCGTGATAAGGTCTCGCTGCGGCTGTCTCTACCTCTGGGAGCACGATGAAAAGAGTCCTGATAGTCGATGATGATCGCGCCACGAGCGCCGGCATGGCGGACGTGGTCGAAGAGTGGGGTTACGAGCCGGAAGTCGCCGACACGGTCAAAGCCGGGTGGGCTTCGATCAACAAACTCATTCCTGACGTTGCGATCGTCGATCTGAAACTCCCTGATGGCTCGGGCCTCGATTTGCTCCACAAAATCAAGGAAAGCTATCCGGATGTCTCCGTCATCATTCTGACGGGACACGCGACCGTCGATTCCGCGGTCAAAGCACTGAAAGTCGGCGCCGAAGACTACGTGACCAAGCCGGTCGACCTGCCGCGTCTGCAGGTCATTCTCAAGTCCGTCGAAGACAAGCAGCTGATGAAGCAGGAGATCATCGAGCTCCGTCGTCAGTTGCAGAAGATGGGCGCGTTAGGCCATCTCGTCGGCAAGTCGCCGAAGATGCAGCGTCTCTTCGAAGAGCTCGAGATGGTTGCGAACACCGACGCGAACGTCTTCATCGTCGGCGAATCGGGATCGGGCAAGGAAGTCGTCGCGAACACGATTCACTACCTCTCGCGCCGTCGCAACAAACCGTTCATCGCATTCAACTGCGGTGCGATCTCGCCGACGCTCATCGAGTCCGAAATCTTCGGCCACGAGAAGGGCGCATTCACGAACGCGATCAAGCGCCGTGAGGGTTACTTCGAGATGGCCAAAGGCGGCACGGTGTTTCTCGACGAAATCACCGAGATGCCGATCGAACTGCAGGTGAAATTGCTGCGCGTGCTCGAAGAAGGAAAGTTCCGTCGCGTCGGCGGCAACGAAGAGATCAACATCGACGCGCGCATCGTCGCCGCATCGAATCGCGATCCGCAGAAAGCGATCGCGGACGGTCGCATGCGCGAAGATCTCTACTATCGTCTGAATGTCTTCCCGATCGAAGTGCCGCCGCTGCGCGAGCGCCTCGAAGACATTCCGCTGTTCTCACACTTTTTCCTGCAGAAGCTCAACGAAACGGAAGAGAAGAAAGTCGACAAGATCGATCCCGAGTTCGTCGAGGCGCTGCAGGGGTACGAGTGGCCCGGCAATGTGCGCGAGTTGCGCAACGTGATCAACCGCGCTTTCATCATGGCGCGCACCGACACGCTCACGATCGATTGTCTGCCGGAAAAATTCGTCGCCGCGGGTCGTCGCAAACGGTCGCGCAATGCGGTGAGCATCCCGCTTGGGCAGCCGATGGAAGAAGTCGAGCGTCTGGTGATCGAAGAGACGCTCAACATGACCGACGGAGATCGTCGCAAAACCGCCGAAATCCTCGGCATCTCGTACAAGACGCTCTACAACAAGACGAAAAAGTACAAGAACGCCGTCGGCGAAGACGAAGACGAAGAGTAAGAAACGATCATGCGGCGGGCGACGAGCCCGCCGCTCTTGTTTTATAGAGTGTTTGCCCAGCGACGAACGTCGTCCAACAGATCGACGCCCACACCACTAGCCCAAACATTCCGATCCACGGCGGCGCCTCGTGCTTGCTCGCATCGGCCCACG
>JBQCJC010000091.1:0-3655 GCA_051953135.1 Thermoanaerobaculia bacterium
GCGCGGGGGGCCGCGTCCACCCCCCGCGCAGGGACCTCGCCGGTGGCCCGACGAACGCCGAAGAGACGATGACCGTGCGTGACACGAAGACGGGGGCTACGGAGATCTACACGAACCCACTCGATCGCACGTTTCAGACGATCACGGACACAAGCGCATTCGGCTGTCCGTAATGCGCCTATGTCATCCCGAGCGTAGCGAGGGACCTGGTTGGGTGGACGGCACGCAACACGTGCCTAACTCACTTCGACTTCATCCTCGATCGCTGCATTCGACTTCGCGTGAATGCCGAGGCGTTTCATCATCTCGTTCAGCGTCGAGGGTTTGAGTTGCAGCAACTCAGCGGCGCGTTTCTGCACGCCGTTCGCGAGCTCCAGCGATTGCAGGATCATCGTGCGCTCGTAATTCGACACCGCGTCTTTGAGCGAGATGCCGTCCTGCGGCACGACCATCGCGGGCGTATCGGTGCGCACGGGATAACGCAGGTAATCGGGCAACAGCTCGGGCGTGATGCGCTCGCCGGTGCAGAGCACGACCGCGCGCTCGATCGTGTTCTCGAGCTCGCGCACGTTGCCGGGCCACGCGTGATCGAGAAGGATACGCATCGCATCGGGCGTCACTTCGCGGACGCGGCGTTTGTTCTCTTCCGAATACTTCTGCAGGAAGTGCTGCACGAGCAGCGGAATGTCTTCACGACGACGGCGCAGCGGCGGAAGCTGCACGGTGATGACGTTCAGTCGATAGTAGAGATCTTCGCGGAACTTCTGTTCCGCCATGAGCTTCTGCAGATCGGCGTTCGTCGCGGCGATGATGCGCACGTCGACCTTCACGGTTTCGACGCTGCCGAGGCGCATGAACTCTTTTTCCTGAATGACGCGAAGCAGCTTCGCCTGCGTCTCGAGATTGATGTTCCCGATCTCGTCGAGAAAGATCGAGCCGCCGTCCGCGACTTCGAAGAGACCGCGCTTCGTCGCGATCGCGCCGGTGAACGCGCCTTTCATGTGGCCGAAGAGCGAAGACTCGAGCAACTCCGGCGGCAGTGATCCCGAGTTCACGGTCACGAACGCATTGCGCGCACGCGGACTGGCGTGATGAATGGCTTTCGCGACGAGCTCTTTACCGGTGCCGCTCTCGCCGATGACGAGAATGTTCGAGCGCGATGGCGCGGCGAGGCGAATGAGGTCGAAGACCTTCCGCATCGTTTCGCTCTTGCCGATGATGTTCGAGTACGCGTACTTCTCGGAGAGCTCGCTCTTGAGTCGTTCGTTCTCGTGCGCGAGGCGTCGTTGTTCGAGCGCCTTGTTCACGGTGATCACGACTTCTTCGTTCTTGAATGGCTTCGGGATGTAGTGGAACGCGCCCTGTTTCATCGCCTCGATCGCGCCGTCGATCGAAGACGATGCGGTGATGACGATGACGGGCAGATTCGGATTGGCGATGCGAATCGCGCGCAGCGTGTCGATGCCGCTGATGCCGGGCAGCATCACATCCAGAATCACGAGATCCACTTCCTCGGTCGAGTCGAGGATGTTCAGCGACTCTTCACCGCTCGCGGCGCAGACCACGTCGAAGCCTTCGCGCCGAAGCACGACCTCGAGCACGTCCCGCAGGACTTCTTCGTCATCGACGATGAGGATTCGCATGGGTTACTGAATACTGCCTACGAGTTTCTCTGCACGGGGCAACGTAATCGAAAACTCGGCACCTTTGCCAGGTTCGCTTTTCACCGAAATGTCGCCGTCATTCGCGTTGATGATGCGACGGCTGATCGCCAGCCCGAGTCCCGTTCCGCCCTGACCGCGTTTCGTGGTGACGAGCGGATCGAAGATGCGCGAGAGCATTTCGCTGCTGATGCCTTTGCCGTCGTCTTTCACGCGAATCACGACCTGTTCATTCTCATCGCTCACCGAGACCCAGATGTTTCCGTCTTCGGCAACCGCATCGCGCGCGTTGAGCAGAACGTTGGTCACAACCTGCTGCAGATCCTGGAAGTTCCCGCGCACTTTCACCGGCATCGGCGCGAGTTGCGTGTGGACCTTGATGCGCTTCGCTTTCAGCAGGTCCTCGTGCAGCGAGACCGTGGCGACGACAAGCTCGTCGACGTTCACGAGCTCGCGCGAGCGCGGACGATTGGCGATGAGATCGAGCAGGTTGTTGACGAGGTTCGATGCGCGGAACGTCTGCTGCTCCATTTTCTTCAGCAGGCGATATTTCGGATCGTGTTCCGGCGTCTCGGCGAGCAGCAGTTGCGCGTACGACGAGATGCCGGTGAGCGGCGTGTTGACTTCGTGTGCGACGCCGGCTGCGAGCAGGCCGAGGGATGCGAGACGTTCTTTGTCCTGCAATTCGCGCTCGAGCCGCACGCGGTCGGTGATGTCCCCGATGACGAGCACGCGCGCGCCGTCAGTGACATCACCCGCCGAGAGCGGGCTGGCCGTGACCGTGACTTCCTTATCGACACCGAGTTTGTTGACGAAGTGCGCGGCCAGCGTGCGATTGGTGTTGCGCCGCAACTCGATGAACGGCGGGAAGAGATCTTCGATGCGCTCGTTCGTGTGATCGGTGCCGACGAGATCCCAGAACGCGCGATTCGCGGTGAGCACCGTTCCGTCGCTCGCAACGACCGCGATCGCGGAGAGCGAGGACTCGATGATGTTCTCGTTGTACTCCTTCAGCGCACGGATCTCTTCGAGCTGGCGGCGCAGTTTTCCGTACAACCGCGAGTTCTCGATCGCGAGTGCGATCGGCGCGGTGAGCGTGCCGACGAGATGCAGATCATCGCGCGAGAGCGGTTCTTCACCTCGGCGCGTGCCGAGCAGCAACAATCCCTGCAACTCGCCGCGATTGCGCAGCGGAAACGCGTAGCGATAGCCCGCGCCTAACAACTTCCACGGCGTTTCGGTTTGATCCGGAAGTCGCGGCGCGGTGAGAACGATCGGACCTTCTTTCGGCATCGATCCCAATTCGTCTTCGGTGATGCGGCGAGGCACGCCTTCTTCCGGATCGTAGATGAGCAGCGACGCCGCGCCCTGCAACGCTTCGCGCGTGTAGAGGTTCATGCGATCGATGTGCAGCGTGGCGCGAAGACGCTCGCGCATCATCGAGATGAGCTCGTGCACGTCGTGGAAGGTCGCGAGCTCCTGCGCGAAGTCGGTCATCGTGCGGCGATGACGCCAGCTCTCGCGATACAGAATCATCTCGATCATCGACTCGATGCGGCCTTTGACCGGAATGAGCACGCCGGCGATTAGCAGCCCGGACGTGAACGCGAGAAAGTTGCGCTCCATCGCCGAACGCTCTTCGATCACGCGCGACAAAACGAGATTGACGGTGGAGAACGCGATGAGGCCGAAGACGAAGGTCACGGAGTACGCGAGCACTTCCTTGATGACGACTTCGACGTCCCACAACTTGTATTTGAGGATCGAGACCGCGAACGCAAGCGGGATGAACGCGAGCGGAACGATCGAGACGGTCGTGTAGACAGGCGCAACGCTGCCTTTCAGCAGGTACGGGATGATGTAGATCGCGAGGAACGGAAGGAAGCCGAGGGAGAGGCCGAGGTAGATCCACTTGATCTGCTTTTTGCCGATCGGCGCGGCCTCGCGATACGTGAACGCGAGCGCAACCACCGCGAGCGTGAAGTAGATCGCGA
>JBQCJC010000092.1:0-3272 GCA_051953135.1 Thermoanaerobaculia bacterium
CGTGTAGAGCACGTCGTACTCCTCGGCCGTGAGACTTTTGATCGGCACGTTCATGCGCAGCTTGTACTTCGCCGCGTATTTCTTCAGATCTTCGTAGCAGTCTTCGTAACCCGCGGAGTTCCACGGTGCGATCGGCATCTCGTCGAGACGAAGGTCGCGATTCGGAATGACCTTGTCCATGTCGACGCCGATGATGCGTCCGTAGCCCTGACAGCCCGTGCATGCGCCGAGGGGTGAGTTGAAGGAGAACATGTGCGGCGTTGGCTCGATGAACTCCGTGCCGCAACGATTGCACGCGAAGCGCGATGTGAATCGATGCGAGATCCAGCCTTCGCTCGATTCCTCCATCACGTTCACGTTGCCCTTCGAGATCTCGAACGCCTGCTCGATCGCTTCCGTGATTTGCAGTCGCCGCTCCGCATCGATGCGCAGTCGCGTGATCACCACTTCGAATGACGTGAACTTCGACGAGTCGAGCTCATTGAGATCGTGCACTTCGCCGTTGACCCACACGCGATAGAAGCCCGCTTTCACGAGCTGTTCGATCACGATCTCGCGATGCGCGGGATCGAAGAACACCGGCGCCAGAACGACCGCGCGTTTGTCGCCGAGCGATTCGAGAATCGTGTTCGTGATGCCTTCAGGATTTTCCTTGCGCACCGTGACGTGACAATCGGAGCACCACGTCTCGCCGCAGTACGTCATGAAGAGACGGATGTGATCCGCGAGCTCCGTGGCAGTGGCGACGGTGGAGCGCGCGTTCTTCACCGAGTACTTCTGTTCGCTCGCGATCGCCGGCAGGATTCCGTCGATGTGATCGACGTCGGGACGATCGATGCGCTCGAGGAACTGCCGCACGTACGTCGACATCGACTCGACGAAACGCCGCTGTCCCTCGGCGTAAAGCGTGTTGAACGCGAGCGACGACTTCCCGGAGCCCGATGGGCCCGTTAGAACCGTGAGTTGTCGCTGCGGAATCTCGACCGTGACGTTCTTGAGATTGTGCGTCCGCGCCCCGCGGATCGAAATGGTGCGATTGGGCATCGGAGGGAGAACGTTTCGCGGGAACGAGTTATGTCATTGGGATTGGTCGTCGGCGCAACTCGCCGCAAGCCACTAAATCCTGATCCCATGCCTCTGATAAAAATTGACCTCTCCCAGTCGCGCGCGCAGCTTATCGATCACTTCCTGCGGCACGCGCACTTCATCCGCGGCGGCGTTCATCTCGACCTGGCGGACGTTGCGCGCGCCGGGGATCGTGGTGGAAACGGCGTCATCGGCGAGCGTGAATCGCAGTGCGGCCTCGGCGAGAGATCGCGCGCTGCCGCCGATGATCGACTTCGCCTCGTCGACGCGCGGAATCACTTCCTCGAGTCGCTTCGGCGTGAGGAAGTTCTGGCGCACGTCGTCTTTCGGGAAGACGGTGTCGGGGCGGAACTTCCCGCTCATCAATCCGGACGCGAGCGGCACGCGCGCGATGATGCCGTAGCCTTTCTGCTTCGCGAGCGGAAACAGCTCTTTCGCCGGCGCCTGATTGAGCACGTTGTACAGAACCTGAAGCGCGTAGCCCCAGTTCTTGTTGATGATCGCGATGCCGTCTTCCGGCGTGCTGACCGAAACGCCCCAGAAGCGAATCTTGCCGGTCTCCTGCAATCGATCCATCGTTTCGTGGATCTCGTCGTGACGCAGATCGTCGAGCGATGGATTGTGCAGTTGATAGAGATCGATGTAGTCGGTGCGCAGTCGCCGCAGCGATCCGTCGACCGCTTGCGTGATGTGACGCGCGGAGAAGTCTTTCGTGAGTCGTCCATCGGGACCACGCACGACGCCGACTTTCGTCGCGATGACGACTTCGCTGCGACGTCGCGAGAGCACGATGCCGAGGAGCGATTCGCTGCGGCCGAAGCCATATGAATCGGCCGTGTCGAAGAACGTGACGCCTAACTCACGCGCACGACGAATCGCCGCGAGCGAATCATCGTCGTTCGTCTTGCCCCACCCCACCGGAGTTCCGCCGGCGTCCGTCGAGCCACCAATGGCCCACGCGCCGAAGCCAATCTCCGAAACCGTAATGTCGGTCGTTCCGAGCTTGCGGTAATGCACGGCGTGCATTGTAACGACACGGCACGGATGTGAAAGTGGAGCGGCGGGCTCTCAGCCCGCCGATGAAACGATTCGGCGGGCTGAGCGCCCGCCGCTCCACTTACAACTTGATCTGCCGCATCTCCTGTACTGCCGGAATCACGCGCAGTGCGGTCACGGCATTCGCGTTGAGTGGCGAGTCGATCGTGATGATCGCCATCGCGGTGCCGCCGCTGTCGGTGCGCGCGAGGTTGTACTCCGCGATGTTCACCGCGTAATCGCCGAGCGTCGTGCCGACGCGACCGACGACGCCGGGCACGTCTTTATTGATGATGTACAGCAGGTGCCCTTCCGGTTTGAACTCCACGCGATAGTTGTTCACCGACACGAAGCGCTGATTGCGCTCGTGGAACACCGTGCCGGAGATGCACGTCTCTTCCGTCTGCGACGACACGCGGAACGTGATCAGGTTCGCGTAGTCGCGCGGCGTGGGATTCACGGTGAAACTGATTTCGATGCCGCGCGCCTGTGCGATCTGTTCGGCGTTCACGAAATTCACGCTCTCCGCGAGATGGCGCGAGAGCAGACCTTTCAGCGCCGCGACCGACAGAATCTTCGTGAGTCGCTCGCTCACGCCCCACAACTCGATCGCCGCGCGATGAATCGGGCGATCCGTAATTTGCGCGGCGAACGATCCGAGTTTTTCGGAGAGTGAGATCAGCGGCGCCGCGTCCGCATCGGCCACGCCTTCGAAGGGCAGATTCACCGCGCTGACGAAGATCGATCCGCGCAACGCTTCGACCACCATCTCCGCCGTCTGCACCGCGACGCGATCCTGCGCTTCGATCGTGTTCGCGCCGATGTGCGGCGAGAGAATGATGTTCTTCGCGTTGAGCAGCGGATGATCTTTTCCGGGCGTTTCTTCGACGTAAACGTCGATGGCCGCGCCCGCGACTTTGCCGCTGTTCAACGCATCGGCGAGTGCTTGCTCATCGTAGATGCCGCCGCGCGCGATGTTCAGCACGACGACGCCATCCTTCATCTTCGCGATTTGTTCCGCGCCTAACATCCCGCGCGTTTCATCCGTCGACGGCGTGTGCACCGTGATCACATCCGCCTGCGCGAGCAATTGGTCGAGCGACACTTTTGTCGCGCCGACTTTTTCGTACGCCGCGTCGGTGATGTACGGG
>JBQCJC010000093.1:0-2068 GCA_051953135.1 Thermoanaerobaculia bacterium
CTTCGCACGAACTCAGGTTCGACGAATCGCGGCGATTCACGCACGAAAATGAAGCCGAGGTACTCGGCGCCGAGTTGCGTGGCGAGCTGCACGTCTTCGGCGCGTGTCAGGCCGCAAATCTTTACACGAGTCATCCGTACACCAATGCGTGTACAGCGGCGGCGCGATCGCTTTGCCGCAGCAGCGATTCGCCGACGAGAAACGCGTGAAAGCCGGCCACGCGCAATCGCTGCACGTCCGCGTGCGACTTGAGCCCGCTCTCCGCGACACGAATGACATCGCGCGGCATCAGCGCGCCGAGTCGTTCGCTCGTTGCGAGATCGACTTTGAAATCACGCAGATTGCGATTGTTCACGCCGATCAATTTCGCGCCAGCGGTGACGGCGCGCTCGAGCTCTTCCTCATCGTGCACTTCGACCAGTGCGTCGCAGCCGTATGCTTCGAGCAACGCGATGAAATCGCGCAGCGTCGTCGCATCGAGCAGAGACGCGAGCAGCAGAATCGCATCCGCACCCGCGGCGATGCCGCGCACGATTTGCGAAGGCTCGACGATGAAATCTTTCATCACCACCGGCAGTCCGCTCGCGGTGCGCGCGCGCAGCAGCCAGTCGCGCGAGCCGTTGAAGAAATCGCGCTCGGTGACGACGGACATCGCCGCCGCGCCGCCGCGCACGTACTCGCGTGCGATCGCTTCGACGTCGGGGTTGTCGACGATCGATCCCGCGGACGGCGATGCAGATTTGATCTCGCTGATGATGTTCACGCCGTCGCGCGCGAGTTGCGCGCGAAACGCGAACGGCGTGCGTTGTTCGGCCATCGCTTCAGCCGCATGGCGATCGGCTTTCGGTTCGTCGCGCAAACGCTCGCGCGTTTTCTCGACGATGCGCACGAGGATGTCGGCATGTGTCGTGGTCGCGCTCATGCTGCACCTCCGGCTGCATTCGATTCGCGAACGAGATCCTGCAACTTCGCGAACGCGCGTCCGCTGCGCAGCGAGTCTTTCGCGAGCTCGACGCCATCGCGCAACGTTGGCGCGAGTCCGCCGACGTACAACGCGGCGCCCGCGTTCGCGACGACGATGTCGTGTCTCGCGCCGTTCGAGCCGTTGAGAACGTCGCGCGCGATACTCGCGTTCGTGCGCGCATCGCCGCCGGAGATTTCTTCGATCGAGTGACGCGAGAGACCGAGATCTTCGGGCGCGATGTCGTACGACTGCACATCGCCATCGCGCACTTCGCACACGTGCGTCGGCGCGGAGATCGAGATCTCGTCGAGACCATCGCGACTGTGGACGACCATGGCGTGCTCCGCGCCTAACGCGGCGAGCACCCGCGCAACGGTGTCGACGAGATGGTTGGTGTAGACGCCGAGGACCTGGCGTTTCGCGAACGCGGGATTCGTGAGCGGGCCGAGAACATTGAAGATCGTGCGCACGCCGAGCTCTTTGCGCACACCCGCGACCGCGGCCATCGCGGGATGCAGTTTCGGCGCGAAGAGAAACGCGATGCCGGCGTTGCGCAGCACGCGCGTCATGCGCGGCGCATCGAGATCGATGTGTACGCCGAGCGCGGACAACACATCGGCGCTGCCGCACGAAGATGACACCGCGCGATTGCCATGCTTCGCGACGTTCGCACCGGCGCCCGCGGCGACGATCGCGGCGAGCGTGGAGATGTTGAACGTGCCGCGGCCATCGCCGCCGGTGCCGCAGGTGTCGACGAGACTCGCGCGCTGTTCGTCGTCGAGTGCGAGTGGCGTGACGCGCTCGCGCATCGCCAGCGCCGCGCCGGTGATTTCATCGGCGGTCTCGCCTTTCATGCGCAACGCAACGAGGAGCGCGGATTTCATGGCGTCGGATACATCGCCGTCCATGACGTGCGAGAAGACTTCGTGCATTTCGTCGCGGCCGAGGTGCTGGCCGTCGACGGCCTTTTTGATCGCTTGCGTGATCACCGTGCACCTCCGGCTTGCGATGACCGGTGGAGGGGCCCGGGGACAGACCCCCCCCGTTTGGGGCGGGCCCACGCCGGGGGTCAGCCCCCCCCCCCCCACCGGTGGCCGCGGACAA
>JBQCJC010000094.1:0-10807 GCA_051953135.1 Thermoanaerobaculia bacterium
TCTGGGGTTGGGGGGGGGTACAAAGCCCGCGTGGGGTTTAAACTATTAGTTGTAATGTGGCGGGGGGGGCTGTTCGCCCGCGGGAATTTGCCCACGGCTCGCTACGTGCCCGCCGCTCCACCTATCGTCGTGAGTATCGCCACTTTGCGGCGAGCGCGCCTCCCACCAAGCCGAAAAAGTGCATGGTCCACGAGAAGCGGCCTTGCGGGATGAGCGCCCATTGCAGCGTTCCCGCGTACACGACGATCACCGCGACGGTGATGAGAAACGTCGTGACGCGATGATCGTAGACGGAGCGCACGATCAGAAAACTCATGAACCCGAGGACGATGCCGCTGGCGCCGATGTGTTGCGCGTTTGCGCCGAACAACCAACACCCGACGCCTGACACGAGCATCGTCACGAGAATCACGAACAGCAATTCCTGCGGGCCGCGCATCGCGATGACGATGCCGAGGATGAGCAGCGGGATCGTGTTCGCGATGAGGTGATCCCAATCCGCGTGTACGAGCGGCGCGATGAGAATGCCTTCGAGACCGATCGTCGTGCGCGGCACGATGCCGACGCCCGCGACCGAGATGCCGTCGGTGTCGAATGAATCGAGCGCGCGGATGAACCACAGCGAGATCACGATCGCGAACAGCAGCAGGATTCCGTTCTTCGCTTTCGACATTTCACTCACAGCACATCGATGACGACGATCGTCAGATCGTCCGCATCGGCATCACGATCGCGCCACTGCAACACGGCATCGATGATCGCATCCGCCGGATTCGCATGATCGCGCACGATCGCCTGAAATCGTTCTTCACCGAACTGCTCGCCACGCGCATTCATCGCCTCGACGATCCCGTCGGTCCACGCAACGATGCGATCGCCGCGTTGCAGCGCGCTCTCGTCATTCGTGTACGTGACGTTGCCGAAGCGCCCGAGGAGCACGCCGTTCGCGCCGAGATCGCGAAACGTGCCATCGCGCAGCAACAGCGGCGGGGCATGACCCGCGTTCGCAACGCGCAGGTGAGTTGCCGTGACGTGAAAAAATGTCGCGGTGACGAGCGTGCGTCGCACTTCGCGCTTCAACGTGCGATTCAACTCGCGCAACATCGTCGCCGGATCATTCGCGAGCGATTGCTGCGACGACACCGCGATCTTCACCATCGACGCGATCAACGCCGCCGGTACGCCATGACCGGCGACATCCGCGACGAGCACGCCCGTGCTTTGAGCATCGGTCGCGACGAAGTCGTACACGTCACCCGCAACCGATGATGCAGGAACGTAACGCGCGGTGAAGCGCAAGCCTTCGATCGACGGCATCTCCGCGGGAAGGATCGAACGCTGGATCTCGCGCGCGGTTGCGAGCTCGCCTTCGATCGCAACGCGCTCGCGTTCTCCGCGTAGAAAGTTGCGCGTCGCCGCGTAACCGAGTGCCGCGACGAAGACGACGAAGCCGAGCTTCTCGTTGACATCATCAAAAGGCAGCACGCCGATCGATGCGAGATTGTTCGCCAATGCGAAGAGCAAAAAGATGCCTGCGCCGATCGAGATCACGCGCAACTCGCGCGTCTGTTTCGGCCGCGCGAGCACGAGGTTTAGCGCGATGTTGCTGCCGCCGAGAATCACGAGCACGTTGTTGAGGATGCGCAGACTCTCGGGTTGTTGCGTGAGGATGTCGCTGACGAGCGCGATCGGTGCGAACGCCATGAACAACGCGATCTGCCACCGCACCGAGCGTTTCCATCCATCGCCGACGAACTCGCGCGCGAGCAGCCAGCCCGGGATGTTGATGACGTACGTGATCGCGGCTTGCAGAAACTCCGCGCTGCGCAACGTGAGGCCGAGCATCGGGGGCAGATACGTGTCGAGCATCGCGCGTACGCCGTAGGTCGCGGTGAAGAGACCGAACCAGAGCAGCGCGGCGGAGTTCGCGCCGCGACGAATGCGCGAGACGCCGAAGGACAACGTGCCGAGAATGATGAGCACGAGGCCGATCAGGATGTCGTCGACGTCATCGCGAAACGGATCGAGAATCATGCGCTCGAGCGCGCGCGGCAACGTCGCCGACGATGCGATCGATGGCGAGCCGCCGAAGATCGGCGGATGTTCGCCGCGCGGCACGCGCACGTAGAGGTAGTGTCCGCGCGGCAATGCGACGTCGTGCAATCGCAGGCGGCTGCGCGCATCGGGTTCGTGAAATGCGTAGATGCGTTGCGCGTCGACGAAGAGATCGAGCTCGTTGACGTACGAGCGAAAGACGAGTCGTGCGTCACTCGGCAGCGACGTGGGAATCGCAGCGCGACACCACAACTCCTGCGTCACATCCTCACCGACATGGTCCTGCCACTGCGCGTCGACCGGCGGCGTCGCGCGCGGCGCGGTGTGCGTGTACTGCCAGCCATTCAGCAGAACGATGTTCGCAATGACGAGGAAGAGTCCGCGCAGGATCACGCGGCGATTATCATCGCAAGCATGCTCAACTACATCTGGTTCGGACTCATGCTCATCGCTTTCGTCGTGGCGGCGTTCACCGGCAAAGGCGATGCGGTGTCGAAGGCAGCGCTCGATTCGGCAAAGACCGGCGTCGAGATTTCCCTCGGGCTGATCGGCGTGATGACGCTGTGGCTCGGCGTGATGCGCATCGCGGAAGCGGGCGGTCTCGTGCAGATGCTCGGCCGCGCGCTACGTCCGATCCTGCGATGGCTGTTTCCCGATGTTCCCGCGGATCATCCGGCGGCGGGCTCGATCGTGTTGTCGATCGCGGCGAACATGCTCGGCCTGAGTAACGCCGCGACGCCGTTCGGCATCAAGGCGATGGAAGAGTTGCAGACGCTGAATCCGGAGAAGGATACGGCGACGAATGCGCAGGTGACGTTCATGGCGTTGAACACGTCGGGCGTGCAACTCGTGCCCGCGACGATGATCGCGATTCTCGCGACGGCAGGATCGAAGAGTCCGACGGCGATCATCAGTACGTCGCTCGTCGCGACCGTCATCGGCACGATCGCGGCGGTCGTCGCGGCGAAAGTGCTGCAGCGATTCTTTCCCGCCACGACGAAGCGCGAAGAGGTGACCGAGTAATGCGCGCGTTTCTCGAGCAGGTCTCGATCTTGGCTATCCCGTTTCTGCTCGTCGCGATTCCGATGATCGCGATGATTCGCAAGGTGAAGGTGTACGACGTCTTCGTCGATGGCGCGAAGGAAGGCTTCGAAGTCGCGGTGAAGATCATCCCGTTCCTCGTCGGGATTCTTGTGGCAATCGGGATGTTCCGCGCTTCCGGAGCGATGGATCTGCTGACGTCCGCACTGCAGCCATTGATGGCCTCGACCGGGTTTCCGGCGGAGTTGTTTCCGCTCGCGATTCTGCGCACGCTCACGGGCAGTGGCTCGCTCGCGCTGACGACGGATCTGATCAAGACGTACGGTCCTGATTCATTGATCGGCCGCATGGCCGCGACGATGTACGGCAGCAGTGAGACGACGTTTTATGTGCTGGCTGTATATTTCGGCGCGGTGCAGGTGAAGCGCACGCGACACGCGGTACCCGCGGCGTTGATCGGGGACATCGTGGCGGCGATCGCGACGGTGGCGGTTTGCATGTGGATGTTCTAAGAGGACCGTAGCCATCGCATCAACATCGCCACCCCAACTACCGCGACCGCCGCGCCGATCGCGCCACGATGCGTGTTCGCGATCAACTGCGGGCTGACGTTCTTCGCCTGATTGCTGAACACGCCGTGTGCGCCTGCGTCGCCGGGCAGCGGTTCATACAAGTTGTCCGCGCGATTCGCATCCTCGGGTTCGTCGCCTTGTTGCGCGTCGAACCCGATGCGCCCGAGGTAGTGATCGAGGAGGCCGGGGGCGAAGGCGTTGGCGATGATCGCTTGCGTCGTGCCCCAGCCGACATTCAACTCGCGGCGCGGGTTCTCCGCCATCGCCACAATCGCGCTCGCCGCGACCTCGGGTTCGAAGATCGTTCCGAACGGCTTCGCTTTGCGCGGCATGTGGCTGCGGATCCAGCGGAACTGCGGCGTGTTCACCGCGGGCAGGTTGACCATGCACGTCTGCACGTTGCTCTTGTCGTGCAGCAACTCGGAGCGCAGCGACTCGTGAAAGCCCTGAATCGCATGCTTCGCCGCGCAGTACGGCGCCTGCAGCGGAATGCCGCGATAGGCGAGTGTCGATCCGATCTGAAGGATCACGCCGCGATCGCGCGGCAACATCCTTCGCAACGCCGCCTTCGTGCCGTTCACAACGCCGAGATATGTGACTTCCGTGACGCGGCGAAACTCCGCCTCCGTCGTCTCGCGAATCGGACCGAGCACCGACGTCATCGCGTTGTTGATCCACACATCGATGGGACCCAATATGGTTTCGATTGTCTGTGCCGCGCGTTCCACCGCATCTGCATCGGCAACATCGGCGATTGCGATCGCCGCTCTTCCGCCGCGTGCTTCGACTTCCTTCTTCGCCGCTTCGAGCGCTTCCGCATTGCGCGCGATGAGTCCGACGCTCGCACCGCGCGCTGCGAATGCGCGCGCCGTCGCGCGTCCGATTCCCGCCGATGCTCCGGTGATGACGACGACATGGTTCATGATTCCTCCATCAGATGAGACTCGAGAGCGCATCGCGCAGTCGTTCGGCCGGTTGCGTCGTGAGCGACCACGGCGTCGCTTGTCGCACGACGTGCAGCGTTCCTTGCTTCTCGATCACGCGATATTACGTGCGCCCGTTCGCGCCGCGTCGAAAGTGAATCGAGACGCGCGCTTTGCCGACGAGCAGATCGCGAATCGTGAGCTCGGGCAGCCACTCGGGGAGATGCGGATCGATGACCAGCAGCTTCAGCGCGGCGTACGGATACAGGCCTAACATCGCCTGCAGCATCGCGAACACCGCGGATGACGACCACGCCTGCAGCGGATTCGCGTTCGGATAGATGCCGGGGAAGGGATGCTCTGCATCGCGCGGCTGTCCGCCGAACAGCTCGGGCAGGCGATGAAATTCGAACATCGCCGCGGCTTCGAATTGGGCCTTCGCGATTTGCTGCACGCGTTCGTACAAACCGTAGCGCCAGAAGCCGAGCGCGAAGGTTCCGTGCTCGACCGGCCAGATCGATCCGAGGTGATAGCTGTACGGGTTGTAACGCGGATGATGCGAGGACAGCGTGCGAATGCCCCAGCCGCTGAAGAGATCGGGTGCGAAGAGACGATCGGCGGTTTGCTCGACGAGTGATGCGTCCGCAATCGCGGCGGCGATGCAGTGACCGGCATTCGATGCGATCGAGCGCACCTGCTGCTTCTTCGCATCGAGTGCGAGTGCGTAGAACCCCTCGTCGTCCATCCAGTACGCGTCGTTGAATCGCTTCTTCAACTCCGACGCCTGCTGCACGAGCTTGCGTGAGAGATCGCGCTCGCCGAGCCACCACAACGTATCGGCGAGATGCAGTTTCGCGGCGTAGACGAACGCCTGCTCTTCGCACGTCGCGATCGGCGGATCGACGAGTGCGCCGTCGTCGTACACGATCGCATCGGGCGAGTCCTTCCACGCCTGATGAATCGGTCCCATCGGCGAGCGCGTTTTGTATTCGTAGAAACCATCGCCATCGATGTCGCCATCGCGCTCGAGCCATTGCAGCGCGCGTAACGCGGGCTCGATGAACGGCCGCACGAGGTTTTTGTCGCCAGTCCAGTGCCACAACTCCGCGACGATGAACGCATACAGTCCTGACGTCGTGATCGAGCTGTAGCTCAATCGTCGCGGATGAAAGTCGAGCATCGACAGCGGACCGGTATGCGCTTCGTGCAGCATCTTTCCCGGTTGCTCGTCGCGCCAGTCATCGACGTGCGTGCCTTGTCGTTGCGCGAGCACGTGCAATGTTCCGGTCATGATCTCGGGACCGAGCATCGATGCCTGCCAGCCAGTGGTGAGCGTGTCGCGTCCGAACAGTGCGACGTACAGCGGCACGCCGGCGGCGACGGTCCATGCGTGTTTGTCGCGGTCGAGATCGAAGAGCCGCAGTGACGAGAGATCGGCGCGCGCTTGTTCGAGCGTCGCGAGCACGCTGGTGGTCATCGTCTCGGCGTGCGGTGCTTCAAAGCAGGTCTGCGGTTCTTCGACCGACGTGCTACGTTCGTAGCAGGTACGCGGCGATTCGCGGCGGTGGCCGTCGATGATCGGTGTGATGCGCGCGCACGTTTGCCATTGCTCGTGCGGTGCGAGCGTGATCGCGAAGGAGAAGCGATTGTTCGCGAACGTCACCTGCTTCGTGAATTCGATCTCGACGCCGCGATGCAGCGTGCGTTCGTTGTGATGCGCGGTGTATTCGATGGAGAGTTTGTTGTCCTCGAAGCGCGTTCGCGTTTCGCCGTGTTGCAGGCGCTCGCGCGTCTCGCTCTGATCGGCGAAGTCGGCCTCGACGTCGATCGTGAAGACGAACGATGTGGTCGATCGCGTGTAGTTCGTGAGCGCGATGTCTTCGTGAAATCCTTCGTCGATCACGCGCGTGACGCGCAGCTCGAGCGTGATCCGCGACTCATCCGGCACCTGCCCACTTCCATCATCCTCGGGCGGTCGCTCGACGTTCGGCGCGGCGATGACGGAGTAGCCGAGCCAGTGATGCTGATTGATCGGCGACGCGGCGTTCGGCGACGGTTCCTGCTCGTCGCTGAGATGCCGCCAGCGCGACAGGACGCGCGTCTCGTGCACGAACAAGCCGTGGTCGGGATGCCCGTCGATCGCGCCGTCGGCAGTCGTCGCGAGCACGCTTCGGCCGCGGCCGATGAACGTGACGTGCGGCCGCGGACGAATGCGCGTGAGGTCAGGCGCGGTTGCGCGTCGTGTTCGCGACCGCGGCACGCACCGGTCCTCGTAACGAGCTCGGTGCGTCGAGATGCGCACCTTCATCGACACCAACGCCGAGGCGATCGACGAGCTCGCCGCCTAACCAGCCGGTGATCGTCGCCAAAGCTGCTGCTGCAGCCGAGAGCACGATCGCGAGCATTTCCGGTTGCGCGGGAAGATCGCGACGCAGCCACCAGCTCGCCGCGAACAACGCGACGACGATGACGTTGGCGATGCCGTGCAGCGTGCCGATGCGTTTCGCGCGCGTGCCGCGCGGAATGCCGAGAAAGTCGATGAAGCCGAACAGCGCGGCGACGAGGCCGCTGATCACGCCCGCGCCGATCATGTAGAACGCCGCTTCGTGCAGTTTGCCCCACCCGGCAAATCGTGCGATGAGATCGAACACGAGCGACATCGCCAGCACGCCGAGCGGAAAGACGATCAGCATCTGATGAATGGGATGTCCGAAGAGCCTGGCTCTGCTTTCCATACGAGTACCTCCGCAGTCGAGACTGCAAAGGCAGTTCCTGTTTTCCAGGCGATGGATTGCAGAAATCGCTACGTGGTCCAGGACGCCGACACGGTGTACGTGCCGTTCTCTTCCTGCTCGACGAGAACTTTCAACGCGCCGTCATTGATGAAGTCCTGCACGACGCTGCCGACGTTTGCCGCGGGGATTCCATTGATCGATTGCATGCTCGAGTTACCTCACGGGATGTTCAACGCGACGACGGCGTTGGCGCGCAACTGACGATTCAGATCGCTGTTGAGCAGCATGGTGATGTTCGTGCCCGATGCGTTGGACGCGAGCCAGTCATTGAGCTTCGTGCGATTCGCGGCATCAGCATCGAGCCACGAACGAATGCGCGTCGTGTTCGTGTCCGCGCCAAACGTGACGTTGATCGGCTCGTTGAGGTCTTCGCCGGAGACGCGCGCGTGCGTCGGCAGCGGCGGGCCGAGGTGACCGTCGGAGAGGATCTCGACATCGAAGGCGAGATAGCCGATGACGAGCGGGCGAGGGAAGGTCTCGTTCATCGCCACCGCGCGGCTCGATACCGATGCGAGTTGCACCGATGCACCGGGCGTCGCGGCCGCAACGCTTTGCGAGATGCTCTGCAGAATCTGCGAGTAGTTCGATGCGGCGTTCACCTGATCGGTGGTCGCGCCGGCGTCGAAGAGTGTCGGCGGTTTAATCGTTGCGCCGGCATCGCCGCGAAATCCGCGCGACTGATTGGAGATGAGCGACACGTTCACGCCACCGGCGACGTAGACGCGATAAACGACGCGAATGTAGTTCGGCTTCTCTTCGGTCTTGCCGTGACTCGTTCGCGTGCGCGGCGCGTACTGTTTGAGAAAGTCCTGATTCGCGTTGGCCCACGACTCGACTTGCGGCGTGAGCGTCGTGATGGGCAATCCGTACGTCGATGCGGATGCGATGTTGACCGTGCCGTACGCATCGGAGGTTTGCAGAAGACTGAGGCCGACAGGAACGGATTGAATCGGAATGGCGAGCGATGCCCCGCTGCCGGATTTGATTTGAAAGGTGTACGACGGAAACGCGGCGCCAGGCGCAACGTTCCACGCGGTGAACGGCGCGGCGGTGGGAGGCGGCGTCGGGAACTGCCACTGTTTCGGCAGCGCGCTGGTGTCGTTCACGTTGTACGCGCCGTTGTAGAACTGCTGCCATCCGCTCGGCTGTAATCGCGCGATGACGTTGTCGAGCGGGAGAAAGCCGTCTTCTTCGAGGTTGTGCACTTCTTCTTCGAGAGGCGTCGACACGAGGAAGATGTCGCCAACCTGCAGATCCTCAGTGAGCGGATACGCGGGCAGCACCTGACTCGCGCGAATGGTGAGACACCAGTCTTTCGCCACGCGCGAAAGCTGCGCGGCTTTCTTTTTGTCGGCGCGTTTTTCGAAGCTGCGACACCCGACAAGGCACAGGGACATCGCCAGCAACGCGAGAGCACGTTTTGTCATGGGAGACGGACCTCCGGAAAAGAGTGTAGCAGCAGAGGTGGAGAGGCGGGCTTAGCCCGCCGTCTCGTTCATCGATTTGGCGGGCTCAGACCCCGCCACTCCACGAGGCGTCGTGAGGACATACACGAGCGCTCCCACCGCCACCGCAATCGCCGCCGCGAGAAAGTTCTGCCACTTGAGCGAGAAGAAAAACGCGAGCGAGATGATCACGCCGAGAATCGGCACGATGGTCGGAACGCGGAACGTCGATGTCGATCCTTTGCGCAGGAACGGCACCGCGGCGCTGGTAACGAGATATGTCGAGAGTCGCGCGGTCGCGGACATGAGCGCGAGTTTCGCGAACGATCCGCCTAACGCGAGTGCGAGCGCGACGGTCATGTGAATGAGGATCGCCACCGTCGGCGTGTGGAAACGCGGATGCACGTACGCAACAGGATTCGGCCGGCGATCGCGTGCAAGCGCATAGAGCATGCGCGAGCCTTCGAGCATCGTTCCGGAATTCGTTCCGGCCATCGACAGCAATGCGCCGACCGTCACGATGATCGCGCCGATCGGACCGATGATCGCCGCGGCGGCAGATGCAATCGGCGTCTCGGTCTTCGAGAGGTCCGGCAGCGCGGACATTGCGGCGAGCTGCGCGAACGCGTAGATCGCGGCGATGATGAGAATGCCGGCGAGGAGTGCGATCGGGAGATCGCGTCGCGGATTTTTGTATTCGCCCGCGGGCACGCCGAGGTTTTCGAAGCCGGCGTATGCGAAGAGCAGGAAGAGTCCTGCCGCGTTCCAATCCGTCGATGCAGGCGGCATGGTCCACGAGCCCGGAATCGGATTCGATTTCCACGCGATGAGCGCGATGAGAATGAAGCCGATGAGCGGAACGAGCTTGCCGAGCGTGAAGACGTAGATCGACGCCGCGCCGTACTTCACGCCGAGCAGGTGAATGATCGCGAGGATCAACACGAACGAGACGATGATCAGCACGCGCTGGGTACCAACGCCGAGCGAAGGTCGCAACAGCGCGAGTGAAACGACGAAGCCGTTCGCGAGCGACGCGAGTGATGTGACGCGCGCGATCCAGTTCATCCAGCCGGTTTCGAATCCGACGAAGTCGCCGAACGCGGTGCGCGCGTAGAGATACGCGCCGCCTGGTTCGGTGAAGTGGCTCGCCGCTTCGGCGAAGCACAACGCAAGAATGAACACCGGCACCGCGAAGAGCAGCGGCGCCCACAACGAAAGCGGCCCAAGTTTTTCGTACATCTCACTGGGCAGCAGAAACACGCCGGAGCCGACGACGGCATTGATGCACATCGCCACGAGACCCCAGAAACCGACTGCACGAACGAGCTCACCGGGCCGGGTTTGCGTCACGTTTGTAGCCTCTCCCTCGAATCGATTTTCCGGGAAGTGCGCCGGTCATCTGTCCGTCGCGAAGCACCGGGACGCCGTTCACCACGACGTCCGAAATCCCTTCGGAGAAATGATGGGGATCCGCGAACGTGGCGACGTCGCGCGTCGTCGCGGGATCGAAGACGATGATGTCCGCCTTCATGCCCGGACGCAGAATGCCGCGATCCGCGAAGTTCACGCGCGCCGCGGCCTGCGACGTCATCTTGCGCACGGCCTCTTCGATGGAGAAGAGTTTCTGCTCGCGCGCGTAGTAGCCGATGACGCGCGGGAACGTGCCGTACGAGCGCGGATGCACGGCGACGTTGGTCTCGCGATCGCGCGCGGTGGGTGAGCTGCCATCGGAGCCGACCGAGACCCACGGCTGTTGCAGCGCGGTGCGCACGTCGTCTTCATTCATCGTGAAGAAGATGACGCGTGGTGATGCGTCGCCGGCTTCGAACAACGCGAGCAGCGCATCTTCGCCGCTGACGTTCATCGCCGCGGCGATCTGTGCGAGGTACATCTTTTCGTACTGTGTCTGCGCGGCGTTGAAGATTTGGGTGATGTAGATGCTGCGATCGCCGCGGCGCACGACCTGCGCGGTCAGC
>JBQCJC010000095.1:0-3498 GCA_051953135.1 Thermoanaerobaculia bacterium
CGCTCCACTTACTCCTTCAACTGTCGCGTGTGATGCTCGATGTGCCGCGAGCACAGCAGCACCGAGTCCGGCACGCTCGCCTTCCCAAAGTACGCATGCGAGAGCTTCGCCCCGCCACTCGCATGCACCTTCACCGCGACACCATCGAACTCCTTCGACAACGCGACGAACTTCGCGATCGCGGCATCCTGATCCGCCGCCGGTTCCGCGGGACGAATCTCGCGCGGCGCGCGTGCGCCGGACGGAAACCCATCGCCGCGCAAAATCTTCGGCACGATCGTGAAGCGCAGCAGCACGCGCTGCCACAGCTTCGTCTGAACCGCCATCCCGGTGCCGCCGCGCAGCTCGCGCAGCAAAACTTCGTACGTTTGATTCAGATGTTGCAGCACGTGGCCCGGCGACCACTTGCCTTCCGCGCGCGGCGTGAGCCAGCGATCCGCGGGAATGCTCGCCGCGGTTTCGGCGAGCGACTTCACGGCATTCGCATGAATGTCGAGGACACGTTCCCAATTCATGAGTGGCATCGTCGCATGTACGACGCCACTCGGAAATCAGATTCAAATCACGCGAACGTCTTCGCCTCGATCTCCTCGAACCGCGCCGTGAAATGCCGCAACACCTTCGGCGCGCTCACGATGCGATATCCGCGCAACGTATGCGCAACGCGTTTTACCTGCGCCGCAACTTCGCCCACGTAATCAATGTGCGATTGCGTGTACAAGCGGCGCGGCATCGCCAGACGCACGAGCTCCATGCCCGCGGCTTTGTCGTCCGCACCAAACATCACCGATCCGATCTCGCACGCGCGCACGCCGCCTTCGACAAACAACGCATTCGCGAGGGCAACGCCTGGAAACTCAAGCGCGGGAATGTGCGGCAGCGTCGCCGCGGCATCGATGTAGACCGCATGACCGCCGGTCGGCACGACGATCGGAATGCCCGCGGCCTGCAAGCATTCGCCGAGGTACTCGACCGTGCGAATGCGATAACGGAGGTAATCCTCCTCGAGCACTTCCTCGAGTCCCTGCGCGATCGCCTCGAGGTCATATCCCGCGAGTCCACCGTACGTCGGAAATCCCTCGGTGAGAATCAGCATGTTGCGGCAGCGCTCCGCAAGCAGATCGTCGTTGAGCGCGAGGAACCCGCCGATGTTCGCGAGCCCGTCTTTCTTCGCCGACATCAACGCGCCGTCCGCGAGGCGGAACATCTCCTGCGCGATTTCCTTCGGCGCGCGATCGCCCTGCCCTTCCTCGCGCGTCTTGATGAACCACGCGTTCTCCGCGAAGCGGCAGGCATCGAGGAAGAACGGCTTGCCGTAGCGATGCGCGATCTCGCGCACCGCGCGGAGATTCTCGAGCGACACCGGCTGCCCGCCGCCCGAGTTGTTCGTCACGGTCATCATCACCATGCGCACGCGATCGCCTTCGTCGCGCAGCACGTGCTCGAGCGCGGTGAGATTCATGTTGCCTTTGAACGGATGCAGGAACGACGGCAGGCGTCCTTCCGCGATCACGAGATCGCGCGCTTCCGCGCCTTCGTACTCCACGTTCGCGCGCGTCGTATCGAAGTGAATGTTGTTGATCGCGATGTCGCCCGGCTGCAGCGCCGAGTGAAAGAGGATGCGCTCCGCGGCGCGACCCTGGTGCGTCGGGATGATGTGTTTGTAGCCGGTGAGATCGCGCACGACGCTCTCGAAGCGTTCGAACGATCGCGAGCCCGCGTACGACTCGTCGCCCTGCATCAGCGCGCCCCACTGCGCCGCGGACATCGCACCGGTTCCCGAATCGGTGAGCAGATCGATGATCACATCGCGCGCTTTCAGGCCGAATACGTTGTATCCGGCATCGCGCAATGCGCGCTCGCGCTGTTCGCGCGTGGTGAAACGAAGCGGCTCGACGGCTTTGATGCGAAACGGTTCGATGACGACGCTCATGCAACGCATGTTCGGCACCGCGTCACGTTCGGGGTATGCGATTTGTCACATGACGATGTGATTCGTAAACGGCACGCAGGTCGACGCCGTCGATTGGGCATAAGGAGAGGCAACCCCATGAAACGCACACTCACCATTGCCCCGATGTTTCTCGTCACCGCCGCCGCATTAGCGGTACCGCGTCCGCACACGCAACGCGGACGCGACGCCATGAATCCTCGAATCGCCGCCGAGTTCCTCGATCTCACGGACGCCCAGAAATCGCAGGCGCAGTCGCTGCGGCTCTCGATGCGCGCGACGATCGAGCCGCTGCGCGCGCAGCTTCGCAACAATCGCGAGGCCGTGAAGGCCGCGGTCGATGCAGGCAACGCGCAGCATGCCGGACAACTGCTGATCTCGGGCAAGGCCGTGCGCGATCAGATCAAAGCGGCGCACGAGAATTTCGAATCGCAGTTCGTCGCACTGCTGAATGCCGAGCAGAAATCGAAATGGGCGACGCTGCAGGAGTTGAGGAAAGCGCGCCGCGACGCTCGCAGACACGGCGACGATTGATGCAGCAAGCGGTGGCCATCGAGCGTTAGGATGCACGCGCGATGGCCACGACTCGCGCCACACGAGTGGCGCTCCACGTTTCCCTCGCCGCGCTCGCACTCGCACTCGCGAAAGCAGGCGTCGGCCTGGCCGCGGGCTCGATCGCGATCATGTCGTCCGCACTCGACTCCGCGGGCGACATGCTCGCATCGCTCGCGAACTTCATCTTCCTCACGATCGCCGCGAAGCCCGCGGATGAGAATCACCCGTTCGGGCACGGCAAAGCGGAACATCTCGCAACGCTGCTGCAGGGCGCGATTCTGCTCGCCGGCGCGATCACGCTCGGCTACGGCGCAATCGATCGCGTGCGCAATCCGCGGCCGATCGAAGCGAACGCGATCGGCATCATCACGATGATCGCCTCGATCGTCGCGACGATCGCGTTGACGCGCTATCTCAAGAAGAATGCGGTCGCGTCCGAAAGCACCGCACTCGCGGGCGACGCGCTGCATTACACGTCGGACATCGCCGCGAATCTCGCGACGATCGCCGCGTTGATTCTCGTCCGCGTCACGAACAATCCTCTCTTCGATTCAATCCTCGGCGTCAGCGTCGCGTGCTGGATCGCCTGGAACTCGCTCTATCTGATCTGGAACGCGGGCAATGATTTGATGGACGTCGCACTACCCGCGGAAGAGATCGCGGAAGTCGTGCACGCGATCGAACGCGCCGATCCCGCCGTGCGCAGCTACCGCGGACTCCGCACGCGCCGCGCCGCCGGCGTGCGCTTCATCGAGTTCGAGCTCTGCATCGATCGCAACGCATCTTTCGAAAAAGCCCACGACGCGACCGAAGCCGCCAAAGCCGCAATTCACGCGAGATTCCCGAACACCGTCGTGACGGTGCACGCGGAGCCGGTGGATTGATTGATCGTAGTCGGTAGTCGGTAGTGGGGAGTCAATTGTGGGGGGAACCCCGCCCCCCCGGAACCCCTGGGTGGGTGGGGGCCGCCCCCCAAACCCCAAACCCCTACC
>JBQCJC010000096.1:0-2968 GCA_051953135.1 Thermoanaerobaculia bacterium
AAAATCCATCTTTCCTTCGCGCGGGAAGTCGTTGTCATTCGCGAGTGCCATGCGAATCGGCAACCCCTCGCGACGCGCGACATCGCCGTACTTCAGGAACGTCTGCTCGTCCGCTTCGAACGACGCGTACACCGGATTCACCGACACGACCGTCGTCATCAGCGTCGCTTCGCCGGGACCGCTCGACACGAGATTGCCCTGCGTCACGATCGCGCGACTCACGCGGCCATCGATCGGGGACGTCACGCGCGTGAACTCGAGATTGAGCTCCGCCGCGCGCAGCGCTGCTTCGACCGCCGCGACCTGCGCTTCGGTCTCACGCGCGAACGACACGCGACGTCCGCGCTCTTCGGGCGACATCGCGTTGTCCGCCGCGAGATTGTCGGCGCGTTGCATTTCGACCTGTGCGCGCTCGACGGTCGCCTTCGCTCGCACGAGCTCCGCGCGCAGTCGATCGACCTCGGTCTGGAACGGACGCGCATCGATCTCGAACAGCAGATCGCCGCGCTTCACCATCGCGCCTTCGTCGAAGCGCACGCCCGACACGTAGCCGGACACGCGCGGACGCACCGCAACGGACTCGACGGCTTCGAGCCGTCCCGTGAATTCGTCCCACTCCGTGATCTCGCGCGAGAGCACCGGCGCCACGGTCACGCTCGGTGGCGGCGGAGTGTTCGCCGACTGCGCATCGGCGCGCGAGCACGCCGTCAGCACCGCGGCCGACAGAAGAATGACGACCAGCAGCATGCGATTGAGAATCGTTTGTTTCATGCGGCAAAGGATCGGTTTCGCCGCGCATTTCAACAATCGGGTGGACGGACAGTCGCGATCTCGTACTTTCGGCCCTCATACTTTCGTCCGATGGCGAATTTCCTCGTGTTTTGGATAATGACCAACGGAGATCTGCCTTGAAAGAAGACCCGCGCCCCGCCGAGCCCACTCCGATCACCAACGCATTCGACGACTACGCGTGCCCGATGGAAGAGCCGCGCGTCGATGTGAATGCGCTCAGCGTGGACGTGTTGCGCGAGGAATTCACGCGCGAGATCGATCGGCGCATGCGCGCCGAATGCAGCGCGCGCCTGCAGGCCACCACCGTGCAACTCGCGCTCGACACGCTCGTCAGTGCATCGAACACCGTCGAGTTCTTTCGCATCTTCCTCAAAACCCTCATCGACGAATGCGACAGCCACGCGTGCGCGCTGTTCCTCGTCGACGACGAAGGCACGCAGTGCATCATGAAGATGGCCTACGTCGGCGAAGAGTTCTACAAACTCGGCATGCCGCACTGGGATGAACTGCAGTTGCCGCGCGAATCGATGGCCGAGCATCTGCTCGCGTATCGCCCGGGCTGGACCGAGTTGATCGAATACGCGGGCGATGACGTGCGCTTACCCGAGCACGTGCGCGAGTTCAATCGCTCGATCGGCTTGCAGTCCGTCGCTGTCGCACCGCTCATGCTCTCCACCCGCAACCTAGGCTGGATCGCGCTCTCGACCGGCGACACGCCGCCCGAGTACGCGGAGTGGCGCCGCGCGTTGCTCGAAGCGATCGCGCGTCAGGCCACGCTCGCACTGCATCAGCATTACCTCGCGGAGAAGAGTCGCGTCGAGGCGCGGCAGCAGGCCGTGCTGGAAGAACGCAATCGCATCGCGCGCGACATTCACGACACGCTCGCGCAGGGCTTCGCCGCGATCCTCATGCAGTTGCAGTCCGTGCAGCGCACGAGCGAGAAGTTGTCGAAGCCGGTCGCGAAGTCCATCGAGAACGCCGTCGATCTCGCGCGCACGCACATGATCGAAGCGCGACGTTCCGTGTGTGCGTTGCGTCCGCAGGCGATGGAAGACGGCGAGCTCGCGAACGTGCTGACGCGCATCGTCGAGATCGCGCAACTCTCCACCGACATTCCGATCGAGCTGACGATCGATGAGCTGCCGCCGTTTGGCAACAGCGGCGTCGAGCGCGAGCTCGCGGGCATCGCGCAGGAAGCGCTGACGAACGCCGTGCGTCACGCGCGTGCAAAACAGATCAAGGTTCACGCGGCGTCGGAGCGTGGTGTCGGCTTCCGCATGTCGATCGCCGATGACGGGCGCGGCATCGCGAAAGAGCGCTTCGGCTCGGGCTTCGGTCTGACGAGCATGCAGGAGCGCGCGGAGCGCATCGGCGCGTCACTCACCATCGTCACGGCGCCGCGCGCCGGCACGGAGATCGTGCTCGCGTGGGATCCGCCGCAATTCACGATTCCCAGTCATGCAAACCATTAATACTGTGCTGGTCGTCGACGACCACTCGCTCGTACGCACCGGCGTCGCGAACATCATCAGTCACGAGCCTGATCTGCAGGTCGTCGCCGAAGCGGCGAACGGTCTCGAAGCGGTGCACGAATTCGAGAAGCATCGTCCCGACGTCACGCTGCTCGATCTGCGCATGCCGGTGATGGAAGGCGTCGAAGCGGTGCGGCAGATTCGCGAGCGCGATCCGCAGGCGAAGGTCATCGTGCTCACGACGTACGACACGGACGACGACATCTCGCGCGCACTCAAGGCCGGCGCAAAAGCGTACGTGCTGAAGGACATCTCCGCGGATGGCCTGATCAACTGCATTCACGATGTGCTGAACGGCAAGACGTACCTCGCGCCAGCTGCCGCGGCGAAGCTGGCCGAAGGGATGTCGCACATGAGCCTCACGCCGCGCGAGTTGTCATCGCTGCGGTTGATGGCGGACGGCAAGACGAACAAAGAGATCGCGCAGCAACTCGGCATCAGTGAGCGCACGGTGAAAACGCACCTGTCGCATCTGTTCGAAAAGTTAGGCGTAACGAGCCGGACGGAAGCGGTGAAGATCGCGAGCCGACGAGGGTTGGTGCGAATCTAACGGAGCGGCGGCTTTGAAAGCGGGGCGCCGTTAAAATTCTTCCAACCATTCAACTTCGTTACCCGGGGGCGGCGACTCCGATCGCGTCTCGTCC
>JBQCJC010000097.1:0-24830 GCA_051953135.1 Thermoanaerobaculia bacterium
GCCGAAGCCGTTGCCGCGGTGCTCGCGTTCGCGCGACCGATGAGCATCGAACGACATCCCGTCGATCTGTACGACGTCGCGTGCGATGTCGCCGAGCGTGCGAGCACCGATGCGATTCACGTCGCGTGCGATGGTGAGCATGTGACGATCGAAGGCGACGCTGCACTGCTGCGCACCGCGATCGAGAATCTCGTGCGCAACGCAATCGATGCGGTGCGAGAGAAAGGCACGGGCGATGTGTGCGTCACGATCACGAGCACGCCCGCACCGGCGATACACGTGCGCGACACCGGCATCGGCATCAACCCAAACGAAGTCGCGACACTGCTGCTGCCGTTTCAATCGCGCAAGGCGCACGGCCACGGACTCGGACTGCCGCTCGCGAAGAAGATCGCGTTTCTGCACGGCGGCACATTGCGCCTCACCGGCACGCCGAACGAAGGCGCAACCGCGACGATCGAGTTCCTGAATGTTTCGTGAAGTTGCACGCGCCGGTACTTTTCGTACCACTTTCACGAATCGCTCGATCGGCGCGATGAACCTCACGAACGGCTAACGCTCAATCAAACAACCACTTACGTTGCATCCTCAGCCATGGCACCTGCACTGCTAAGAGTTGCGGTCCATGAACATTCCGCTGCGCCGCCCCGCTTCACGGGGCTACTCGCTTGCCGAGCTGCTGGTCGTGGTCGCGATCATCGGCATCCTGTCGCTGGTCAGCGTTCCGGCGTTCATGAACTACCGGCAGTCCGCGAAATTGAAAGCCTCGATGCGGCAATTCGTCGCCGACATCCGCGCCTCTCGCGCACGTGCGATCACCGAGAACCATCCGACGATGATCAGCTTCAGGACCGGCGCGGGGAAGATCACGTATCGCGACTTCAACGGCGAGCTGCAGTCCGACGGCACCGTCAACTACGCCGCGATGACGCCGGTCTCGAAGTACGAGAAGAGTCTCGATCCCGACGTCTACTTTGCGGCGTCGACGAGCGTCTGCCTCTTCGCCGACACGATCACATCGCCATCGCAGACGAGCGGCTGGAACGACATCGTGTTCAACGCGAACGGCACGGTCTCGAACGTTCCGACCGCGGATGAGTGCAAGGAAAACGGCGTCATCAACGGCATCGCGATCATCCGCATCGACAAGGGCAATATCCAGCGCCGGTCGTACACGTTCAACGTCAATCCCACGGGCCGTATCCGCGTGGACTAGGCAGGGACGCATGAGCAACGAGAAGAGAAAACAACAAGCGGGTTACAACCTCGTCGAGGTCATCGTGGCGATGGGCATCCTCGGCACGGTGCTGATCTCGATCATGACGCTCTTCGTCATGGGACGAAAGAACGTCTACAGCGGCAAAGAGATGACGGCCGCGGTGTCGATGTGCACGCGCGTGTCCGAAGACTTGTCCGGAATGACGGTGGACGAGGTGTACACGGCGTTCGGCATCGATTCGACGTCGACCACCGCGCTCACCGGCAGCGCCTACAACGTCACGGTCGACACGAGCGGCCGCAAGTCCACGCTGCCGAGCAACACCTACACCGGCAGCATCATCCGCCGCACGACCGACTCATTGTCGACAGCGGCGGGCGGCAATGACGCCGGCGGCTTTCTCACGCGCTGGAAAAACGAAATGGATCAGAACCTTCGCTTCGCGCAGGGCGCGGTCAACGTGATCATCACGCCGCGCAATCAGGATCCGCCCGCGTCGACACTCAGCCTCTCCACCGCGACGGTCGTACGCATTCGCGTGCTCGTGCGCTGGATGGAAGAAGGACGTCCGCGCCAGATGATCATCGACACCGTCAAAAGCAAGCGGCCGCTGCCGGTCGACTGAGGGATGGAGCTCCGCAACATGAACAAGCAACGCACCCGCAGCGCCTCGTCGGGCTACTCCCTCGCGGAAGTCCTCGTGGCGGCAGCCATTTTCACGATCGTGATCGTCGCCGCTCTGATGATCTACGACCAGAGCAACCGCGTTTTCAAACGCGGCGTCGAGACCGCCGATCTCCAGCAGAACGTGCGCGTCGCATTCGACAAACTGGTCGGCGATCTGCGCATGACCGGTTATGACTTCGATCGCGACGGCATTCCCACCGGCTCGGCCGGTTTCGTGTGGCAGGCCAGCCGAGGATATGCGCTCGGAGATCTCGTGACGCCGACGATTGCCAACGGCTTCACGTATCGCCTCGACTCCGTCACCGGCGGCCCGGGCGTAACGACGTGCACATCGAACGGAACGCCGCCGACGTGGAGCACGACCATCGATGCGATCGTCAACGACAACAGTTGCCGCTGGCGCACGCTGGCCGCGGTCAATCAGTACCAGCAACCCGACGAGCAGATCGAGTTCGCGGGACCGACGGCGATTGCGATTCGCGGCAACTTCGATTTCGAAACCGAGAAGGCGAACGGCAACGGCCGCGAGTCCTCGCTCGAAAGCGCGCAGTTCCCGGTCGTCACGACAGGCAACGACGAAATCGTCACGTACGCACTGCGCTCGGTGAGCGGACCGAATCCCAACACGATCACGTTCTACGCGGACACGCGTAAGAACAACGGCACTCCGGGACGCGATGCCTATCCCGGCGGTTACCCCGAAGAAACCGTGACGATCAACAACGTCGATCTCGGCGTGCAGGACACGTCGTCGCCCGGTTGCACGACCACGAACTATCCGTGCTATCGCTTCGACAATCCGCCGTACACGCTCTATCGCTTCACGCTTGATTCGGTCGGCGCCGTCGTCGAGACGCCGCTCGCGAGCAACATTCGCAGCATGAACTTCCAGTACTACACGAACGTCACCGGCACGACGGTATCGCCGGAACCGACGTTGCCGGGTGGCTGGTCGTCTCAGGTGCGCATCACCGATCCGGGCGGCGGGCAGTACAACCCGTCGAATCCCGATGCGAGCCGCACGCAGCGACTCGCGCGCACGCTCATCAAGTCGCTGCGCGTGACGCTCATCGGCATGGCCGAATCGGCGGAAAACAATTACGACAACCCGCTCGAGCCGAACAACTCGAAGGCGAACAAGTACCGCACGTACCGGCTCGAATCGCTCATCGTGCCGCGCAACCTCGGCAAGCAGGGCGTGCGCGAGATTCCGCCGTCGCCTCCGGGCGCGCCGTCGATCACGCAAATCAGTTACGGCTGGTGCGGCGCGGTGAAGCTCGAATGGCTCGCACCGTCGTCGAGTACCGCGACCGGGCCCGTCGAGTCGTACATGATTCAGTACAACACCGACGGCTCGGATGTTTTCCCATACTTCAGTGACGCGGGCGCATCAACCATAGGCTGGGTCACGGGCCTGACGCCGGGAACGAATTACACCTTCACCGTCATGGCCATGAACAGCTATGGCAATCAGGTGGCGCTCACGTCCGGCGGTGCGATTCAGAAGATCACCGCGACGCCACAGAACTCGACTTCGCCCAACGTGCCGGGAAATCCCGTCGCGACCGGTGGCGCCGGTGGCCCGGCCAAGCCGGATGAGATCGTGGTGACGTGGAGCGCGCCGACCACAAATCTCAGCTCCAATCAGATGATCACGACGAAAACCATCAGCGGTTCGATCAGCACCGCGGCCGGTGCTCCGATCCCCGGCGAGTTTTCGACGTACAAGGTTTATCGCAGCACGACGGCGAACTTCACACCGATCGATACAGGCAGTCCGGGCGCGAACGAAATCTCCACCGCCGCACCGAATTCGCTCGCGCTCAATGGCTCGAGCGTCACATTCACCGATCGCAGCGCGCTCACGTGCGTCACGTACTACTACCGCGTACGCGCCATCGAGCCTTGCGGTCTTGCGGGATGCTCGAGTTGCAATGTCGGCGGCGCATCGGGCATCAGCGGACCCGCGCCCGCGGTCGGATCGAACGGCGCGAATGGCGTCTCGACCGCGGCTGCAAATCCGGCGGCACCGACGTCGCTCATCGCGCTGTCGACATCGACTTGCGGCAGCGGCGCGAACTGCAGCATCGATCTGCAGTGGCCGAAGGTGAAGACGGACATCGCGGCGCCGCCGAACTCGATCTACATCCAGCGCTACGTTCTCACGCGTACGCGTTACATCGGTTCGACCGAGGATCCGAGCACAGTTCCGAATGGACCGGCGACGCAGGAAGTCGTCGTCACGGATCCCGATCCGGCCACCGGAACAACGTTCACTTACAACGACACGCCGCCGCGTAAGAACGGATCGGATGATTACACCTATCGCTACACCGTGCGTGCGGAGCAATGTCCGAACACCGCGACGGTGCCGACGAGTTATCTCGCGTCGACCGAGTCGCCGGTGTTGTGGTTCCCGTGCGCATTCGCCGGCAGCGGGATTTCTGTTGGCGTGACCTACACGCTCGAAGGCGACGGATTAACACCGGCGTCTGCATGGCTCACGAACAACCCTGCATCGACGGTTGTCGTCAGCGGCACGGATATCGTTTCCGCGCAGGCGTTCCTCAAGACCGGCACGCTCGTCATTGACCTCGGCACACAGACCGGCACCGGTCCATACAACTTCCCACTCGTCGAGGCGGAAGTCGGCGAGCTCTATGAGCTCACCGTCGTCGCGCGCGACGCGACCGGTTGCCAGCAAACCGTGACGCGCTACATCGACGAAGGCACCGCGACCGGCTGCTGTCTCGCCGCGTATGCGAACGACACGAACGTCGTGCGTTATGCGCCGGGCCAGACCTACGTCGACATCGCCTTCAAGAATCTCTGTGCGCAGGATCTCGAAGTCACGTCCGTCGTCCTGAAGTGGGATCCGGTTATCGCCGGCAATTCCACGGCCACAACGCTCAACAACATCGAGTTCCCCTCGACCGGCACCGGTACGGCAGTTCGCGTATTGACGGATACCGCGTCTGTGGGCGCCACCGCGGTGCGCACACTGACAACATCGCCGCCGACGGCCGCATCGCCGCCTGCACGAACCACGGTGTTTGCGGAGACGGAGAATTACGTCATTCGCATCAACTTCAACAAGATTCTGACGAACGCGAACTCGCCGATTACGTCGTTCTGCGTCGTTTATCAGCGCACCGGCGTCGACGTTTCGCCGCAGAACTGCAAGATCGTTCCGCAGCCGACTACGCTGTTCTCGTGCAATTAGAGGATTGTCATGACCGACCGTAAGCCGAAAGCCCACAAACGACGCATGAGCAGGAAACAGCAGCGCGGCTCCGCGCTGCTGGTCAGCCTGATGATCCTCGTCGGCCTGACGCTCCTCGGCCTGGCCTTCGTGGCCGTCACGCAGACCGAGAGCGCCATCTCGATGACGCAGAAGAATTACACGCAGACGCTGCAGGTCGCGGAGGCCGGCGCATTACGCGCGGTGGACTGGTTTCAGAACCCCGACTGGGCGGATCGCCAGGGCATCCTTCCGCCGAACCAGGATGGATTCAAAGTCACCCGCATCATCACGAACGTCACGCCGGCCTACAACGGCAAGTACAAGAACTCGGCGCTGGATCTGCTGTTCGATAAACCCTTCCGTACGGCATTGCACCAACACCGTCTGTACGGAACCGAGACCAATCCGGACGTGTGGATCAACCAGACCACGGCCGAGACGGTGCGCACGGCGATGGGCGCGTCGACGAGCTTCCTGACGACGTTCAATCGCAAGCTGTTCAACACCAATCCAACGCTTACGACCATCGACAACAATGAAGGCGGCGTCATTACCGATATTCGCGTCTATGCGCCGCCCGCCGAAAACGCGACCATCAATACCCAGGCCGGATGGACCGCCGCCGCGAGTGGTGCCGGCGCCGCCGCTTCGGGGTTCGTCGAAGGCGGTACGCGCTTCGGCATTGCCACCATTCGCGTCACGGCGACGAAATACGATCCGCCATGCACGGCCTTCCCCTGCACGGGCGCGGGTGTCAATCGCCGCGTCATCGCCACACGCACTGTAAAAGTCACGCTCGCCGAATGGCCGTTCCCCGGCCCGCAGGGCCCCGTACAAACGAACGCGAACCTCAACACGACCGGTAACATTCAGGTGCACTGGGGTAAGACGACGTCCAATGGCGATATGACCATGGCCAAGACGTACGCCGGTATTCCGTGGGCGGATGCGTGGGATTACGCGCACTGGGAACATCAATACGATCCTGGCATTTATCCGAGCGGCTTCACGTCGGACTGGCCGCATGTCGCAACAACCGACGATAAGGACACAAAGACTTACCTCAGTGAGGTCGTCGGTCGTGCGTATCCCGATCCGTGGTGGCAGATGCGCGCGCGCGGATCCCTGAATATCAAAGGCAATACCGATCCGACGCCGTATTCCTACTCCTACGGCATTGATCCAGACGACTCGACGGTCAATCGCTCGAATTGGTTTCAGAACCAGACCCAGAACACGCGTCCCGATTATCAGAACGTGCTGTTCCCGCGCATCGATTACAACTTCTGGAAGCAGCTCGCCATTACGGCGGACGACGAGCCGAACATTTATTACCTGCGCTGGGTTTCCGGCGATACGTTCCAGGACAAATTCGGCCGTCAGCGTTCGTTCCGTCAATGGGTCGATACGACGTCGAATCCTCCGGCCAATACTGGTCCGAAATCAGTCCCGGGCTTCTATTTCTTCGACACGCAAAATCAAAGCAGCCCACAGAACGGCGGCGGCGGGCTCCTGACGCCTGCCATCGATGTTCAGGGCGGCACGATGCAGGCCAAAGGCTTCCTGTACATCAACGCGACTGGGTTCGGCACAAAGGGCGTCAATGGCGTCAATGAATGGGTAAACATGCCCGGTGAGCCGTATCGCGACATTGGATTCCCTGAGGTGGAAGAGGACTCGACGATTGTCGCGGATTACAAAGGCTACAAACGCCTCGACTCCGCGGGTGTGCCCTGCGTGCCGAACGTCGGCACGAATTGCAAAATCAAGGGCGCGTTCAACGGCGAATGGGATTTTCAGGATCTCGCGTGGAGCAACACCGGCGCGGGTAAGAACAATATCTTCGATTTCGTCGTGGCCCAGAACACCGCGGTTACGTGGAACACCGGGACCTTACAGCCGGACGCCAAATGGTTCATCCGGCCTTACACCATCGGTTGCAATCCCGGAGTGGATTGTTCGGAACCACATGAACCATATTTGAATTTGATTTATCCCACGACCCCCACCGGCAACACGATCGGCTCGTGGTACGACCCGACAAGAACGACCGCGAACATCACTGACGCCAAAACCTCAGTGACGTTGCGACGGCCGAAGATCACGAGCGGCGGTTCGCCGGTCGCGTGCGTCGCGGAGAGCACGGTGACGCTCGCGAATCGCAAGGTCGATCGCGAGAACTGCACGTCGAACGGTTACGACAAGGACGGCGGTCTCGTCCAGCTCGAGATTGCGTTCAATGGCGTCTTCTACAATGAAGGCACATTCGACGCGACCGGTAACGCGATTTACTTCGGATCGGTCCTCGCGGAAGGCAACGCGGAAAAGGCCGGTAATCCGGACATTTACTTCGACGAGCGACTCGTCAAGGGCGCCTGGCCTCCCGGTAATTTCGGTTTCCCGCGTGTGTACGTCACAAGCGAGCAAACCGACCAATAGCAGTGCCTAACACAATATTCATGCGAAACGGCGGGCCGAATGAGCCCGCCGTTTTCGTTTAGTGCACTGTTTCAGATAATCCCAGCGGCTCATTCTTCAAGAACTCGTCCCAATCCTTCCTCGCCTGCGCCAGTCGCGGATGATTGAACCGCTCATAACAGGTCACACGGCTCTTGAGGAAGAATCGATCCCACGGCACCGCGACTTCGAACGGCTGTAATGCCGCAATTGCGAGGTCGTTACACTCGCCTTTCGTGAGATTCGTGGCGATTTGCAATCGCGTGAGAAGTCGCTGTCCGTCCGCGCCGTGTGCGGCGAACGGCGTGCCGAGGATTTCATAGAAGCCGCGACCGGCAGCCGGATTTGCCACCGCAATATCCACCGCCAGTTCGAGCACGCGGTCATAAAGAATCGCCATCATCCAGGGATCGCGCTGCAATCGCAGGAGACAGGAGCGCATGGCGTCCGCGGCCTGATCGTATTGCCGTTCTCTCCACCGTAACAGCGCCAGCACATAATCCGCCTCGGCCGGCTTCAATGCGCGTAACTCCGTAATGTAAGGCAACACCGCATCATCACCGCGATCGGCATAAGACTCCGCAAACGTCAGCAAATCCGTCGGCGCAACAGGACGCGAGCGCTGCCCGACCCAGGCGCGTAATGCACCTTCATAATCGCCTTGTGCATGCGCGATGTACGCGCGAACACGCAATTGCTGATCAGGATTGAGCGTCCCCATATCCGGCGGGAATGCCGCTTCCGATGCGATGAGCGCGAGACGTTGATCGCGAATCGCACTGACGCTGATCGGACCATTCATCGGCGGTACGTCGTCTAACTTCTTACGCGCGAGATCGCGCAAGTCATTGATCTGAAAATACGCATTGTTCCCTAACGTGCGCGCGAATCCATATTCGATCCGCATACGATCGTCCGTATTCGTAAACGCGCCTTCTGCAAGCGCAGCCGACGTGGCTTCACCGGCAACGTAATGTGCGAGCACGCCTTCGAGATCGACCGCACGCCACACGGCCAATACCGCGGAGCGATACGGCTCGCGGTTAAATTTAGCTCGCAATTTAGCGGCGTCATACTGAATCGGCGATTCCGTACCGACGAGTAATAAATCACCGCGCCGTGTTTCCCACGTCTCGACGTTTGGAAAGACCTCGCCGAATGTCGAATAAACCATGCGTAACGTCGCACTGTCGATTTCGTACGCCTGCAGAAATTGCAGGAAGATTCCGCCCGGTGCGAGACGCGATTTTGCGGATTGATAAAAATCGGTCGTCAATAAACTCGCGATCCCGGAACGATACGGATTCGACGGCTCCGACGAAATGACGTCGTACTTGCGATTGCTGGTCAGCAGTAATTCGCGCGCATCGCCGTAGGTGATGTGTACCTTTTTGTTCTGCAGCGGATGATGATTGACGTCCTGGCAGGCTTCCGCGACTCGCTCAATGGCCGGCTCGATTTCAAATACATCGACGCGTTCTATTTCCGGCACCGCCGCCAACCAGCCCGCGGTCGTCCCTGTACCGAGGCCAAGTACCAGGCTATTTTTCGGATTCGTGTGTAATGCGGCACCGAGTAAACCACCCATGACCTGCGTGCCGCCGTCGAAAATCGAGTGACCGTCGCTCTTTCCGTTGACTACGAATGCATATCCGTCGTTCTTCGACAATGCGAGCGAGCTTTCGACGCCGTCGACTTCCCATTCGATCGTACGAATGCGCGCGTTAATGAATTCTTTCGTGCGATTGCGCGTCGGCTTCTGCAGTTCCGCGCGACCCGCTCCAATCGGCGTGTGCCGCCACGCGGCCGTTGGTCCTGTAGCACGTGTCGAAAGAATCGCAACGATCGCCACAACAACCGCGCCTAACACCTTCCACGATAAGCGCGCGCGACTAAAAACGACGACAATCGCCGCGCCAGTAACGGCAACCAGCACCCACACGGCCGCCCGCCACGTACCAGGCGCGCTCAATAACGGCAATACGCCAAATCCGCCTGCAATCGAACCTGCAATTGAGCCCGCGGTGTTCCATGCGTACGTCAGACCGATATCGCGCGCTACGGATTCACGCCCTCGTCCAATGAGCGAAATCAACAGAGGAAACTGTAATCCCGCAATGAACGCGGCCGGAAACACCACAATGAACGTAACGATCGCCCACCCGATGACATATCCGTGAAACCCGAGTCCGCCGCCGACAGGACGCACGAGCATTGCGAACATCGCTAAGCCGTCACCCCATGCATAAGGCAACGCAAGGAACAATGCCTCCAATGCACAAGACAATGCGAACGCCCCGGTTGTCGCTTCTTTGTTTTCGCGCATCGATTAAACGACGCTACCGGCGCCGATGCCGAGGAGAGCGATGGCGAGGATGAGTCCGAAGGTGAAGGTCGTGCCGCCGAGGAGCGGCGCGAGCATGCGATACCAGACCAGCTCCATCAACAGAAACGTGAATCCAACCGCCGCCGACGCAAAGAGCACGAATGCTCGCGGCGTTCGTCCGGACGCAGGAACTTCTTCATCGTGGACGGATTCGGCTTCGCCGCTCGTATCCGTGCGATCGATCAATAACGCGCCTAACGCAATCAACACATTGAGCAGCGCCGCGAAAAACAGCGTCATGCGATTGCCGAATAGTTCCAGCAATAAGAACGTCGACAACAACACGCCCGTTACCGCGCCAAGCGTATTGACGCCGTACAGAATCGACATTCCGCGACGGCCTATGTCTTCCCGCGCTGTAATGGCGCGCGCCGCGGCCGGTAAGGTTCCGCCCATCAGAAATGTCGGAACGATCAGCACAAGAACCGCGAGCACGAGTCGCAACAAGGTCGCGAACGTCAGGCCGAGCGTCGCCGAACCGCCGGTCGCGAGATACAACCAGCGCACGACCCACAACAGCAAGGGCGTCAGTGCCGCGGAGAATGCGACGCCGAGCTCCAGCATCCCGTAGAACGCGAGTGGACGTGGATGCCGGTCAGCGCGCGGACCGAGAATCAGCCCTCCGATTCCGAGCCCGAGCATGAAAATTGCCAGCACCGCGGCAGATGCCGCCGTCGACGCACCGAAGATCAAACGGAATTGCCGCAGCCACACCGTCTGATACATCAACGCACACGCACCCGACCCAAACAGCAGGAGACCCACCAACCCGATTCGACGACTCATCGGCCGGTATTATCGCGGTCTCTTCATCAGCCAGTACGGATTAGAAGGCACAACCAGCGCCGCGGGCCGTGCCCGCCCTCAGATTCGATGCACGACTTACCCGCGATCGATCCGCATCTCGTCCTCAACGCCCTGGGCGCCGCGACTCCGGACCTCGTCTACGTTTTGACGCGCGACGGCCGCTTCACCTTCGTCAACGAACCCGCCGCACGCGTGTTAGGCCTGACTCCCGACGCGATGCTCGGCCGCAGTTGGAACGACATCGGCCTCCCGCCGGAGCGCGAAGATGAATTCGTCGTCGAGCGCGAGCGCGTCATGGCGACCGGCGTTCCATCGCGCCGTGAAGTGCGATTCCCTGTCGCGGGCGGCGATCGCTATTTCGAGTACGTGGTCTCGCCAATCTACGGTGATACGACCGAGGCGATCGGCGTTGTGGTCATTTCGCGCGACGTCACCGCACGACGTGAAGCGGAACAACGTTACCGGCATCTCGCCGACGCGATGCCGCAGATCGTTTTCTCCGCGCGCGCCGACGGTTACACCGACTACTACAACAAGCGCTGGTACGAATTCACCGGCCTCGATCCGAACCTCGGCGGCGACGCGAGCTTCCTCCCGATTCTGCATCCCGACGACATCGAACGCACGCTCGTCACGTGGAATCACGCCGTCGAATCGAAACAGCCATACGAAATCGAATACCGATTCTTCGATCGCGTCACGCAAACGTATCGCTGGCACCTCGCTCGCGCATTGCCATCCGTCGATGAAAGCGGCAACGTCGTGCGCTGGTACGGCACCTGTACCGACATCGAAGACCTCAAACAATCCGAACGTGAAGTGCAGTTGCGCGGCGAAACGCTCGAGCGCCAGAACTTCATGTTGCGCACGCTGCTCGACGTCAGCGAGATTCTCTCGGGCGAGCTCGATACCGGAAAACTTCTGCAGTCCGTCACCGACGCCGCGACCATGCTCGCCGGCGCGGAGTTCGGCGCGTTCTTCACGAACGAAATCGATGCGCAGGGCGAGTCGTATCTGCTGCGCACACTCTCCGGCGCATCGCGCGAAGCGTTCGCCGATTTTCCGATGCCACGCAACACCGCGGTGTTCGCGCCGACGTTCAACGGCACGGGAATCGTGCGCAGCGACGACATTCGCAACGATCCGCGCTACGGCCACAACGCACCGCATCACGGCACGCCGAAAGGTCATCTGCCCGTCGTCAGCTATCTCGCGGTGCCGGTGATCTCGCGATCGGGTGAAGTCATCGGCGGCTTGTTCTTCGCTCACGAGCAGCCCGGCAAATTCACGGACGACTCCGAGCGGCTCGTCGCGGGTGTTGCCGCACAAGCCGCGATCGCGATCGATAACGCGCGCCTGCTCGACAACGCGCGCGCGGCCGCGGAGCGATTGCGCATCGAAGAAGAACGCTATCGCACGCTCGTCACCGCGACCGCGCAGATCGTGTGGTCCGCGGATCCCGATGGCAGTCCGCGCGAAGAGCACGGCGGCTTGCGCGCGCTGCTGAATCTCACGCTCGCCGAATCGGAGCAGCGCGGCTGGCTCGCGAACATTCACTCCGACTATCGCGATCGCTTCGTCGAAGTGTGGGACAGCTCGCGTGCGCATGCGACGCCGTTCGAGATCGAGATGCCGGTGCTGATCGGCGATCGCTATCGCTGGCTTGCGGTGCGCGGCGTGCCGGTGCGAAACGCGGACGGTAGCGTGCGCGAATGGATCGGCACACTCACGGATGTCGATGAGCGCAGGCGCGCGGAAGAGAAGCAATCGTTTCTCGCGGACGCGTCGGCGCTGCTCACGGAATCACTCGATCCCGAAACGATTCTCTCGCGCATCGCACGGCTGGCGGTGCCGCGTCTCGCCGACTGGTGCACGATCGATATCGCGCACGACGATCGCGAGCATCAGCGCCTGATCATCGCGCACGGCGATGCGGAGAAAGCGGCGATGATCACGGAAGTCGATCATCAATATCGATTGCCCGACGAGACCGATCCGGTTGCGCAGGTGATTCGCACCGGCAAGCCGAGTTACCTCGAGTCGATCGATCCGCAATATCTCGAATCATTCGCGCAGGACGCGCGGCACCTCGAGATCATTCGCGCGCTGGCGCTGCGCTCGTGGATCATCGTGCCGATCGTCAGCGGCGGGCGGGTGTACGGCGCGCTGACGCTCGTGCATGCGGAGTCGGGACGGCGATTCGAGAAGCACGACATTCCGTTCGCCGAAGATCTCGCGGCGCGCATTGGCGTTGCCGTGCACAACGCGGCGTTGTATGTCGAAGCACAAGCGGCGAATCGCGCAAAGGACGAGTTTCTCGCGACGCTGTCGCACGAGCTGCGCACGCCGATGACCGCGATCCTCGGCTGGGCGCGCATGCTCGAGCTGGGCGATCTCGATCCCGTGCTGGTGCGCGAAGGAATCACGGCGATCGCGCGCGGCGCGAAAACGCAGGCGCAGCTCATCGAAGATATCCTCGACGTCTCCCGCATCACCCTCGGCAAGTTGCATCTCGAGCTCGCCGATGTCGGCGTGAACGAGATCGTCAGCAGCGCGGTCGAAGCGGTGCACGCGCCCGCCGATCTCAAGTCGATCGCGATCGATGCGACGTTCGACAACAACCAGCCCCACGTCTCCGGCGATGCGAACCGCCTGCAGCAGGTCGTGTGGAATCTGATGAACAACGCGGTGAAGTTCACGCCGAATGAAGGACGCCTGCGCGTGAGTGTCGAGAGCGACGACGCGCATGTGCGCATTCGCGTGACGGATAGCGGCATCGGCATTGCGCCCGAGTTTCTGCCGCACGTGTTCGATCGCTTCCGTCAGGCGGACAGCACGACGACGCGACGGTTCGGCGGACTCGGACTCGGTCTCGCGATCGTGCGACAGATCACCGAAATGCACGGCGGTTCGGTGGACGTGTCGAGTGAAGGTCTCGGTCACGGAACGACGTTCACGGTGACGCTGCCTCTCGCGGTTGCCGGTGCGAGCGACGCGGCGAAGACGATGGAGCTTCCCGATCTTCGCGCCGCTGACGTTCTCGTCGTCGATGACGATGAACAAGCGCGACGCTTCATCACCGCCGCGCTGAAACGCGCGGGCGCAACGGTGCGTGAGGTGAGCTCCGCGCAGGACGCGTTGATCGCGATTCGCGATCGCACACCGGCCGTGCTCGTGAGCGACATCGCCATGCCCGGCCGCGATGGATTTGAGTTGTTAGCGGATGTGCGCAACGCGCTCGCACTCGATCCCGCACGCCTGCCCGCGATCGCGATTACCGCCTTCGGCAGCGCCGAAGATCGCGATCGCATTCTCGCTGCAGGATTCCAGCGTTACGTGACGAAGCCGACCGATCCGGTGGAGCTGGCGCGCGTGGTGGCAGAGGTGTTGTGAACGTACAATCTCACCATGTCTCGTGACTTGAAGACGATGTTCCGAGAAGCGTTCGAGTTGCCGGAGAACGATCGCGCGACGTTGGCGGGACTGCTCATCGAGAGTCTCGAACCGCCAGCAGATCCCGACGTGCAGGAGCTGTTGGCCGAAGAAGCGGAACGTCGATGGCGCGAGATCGAGAGCGGCGAAGCTGAAACGGTTCCGTGGGAAGAAGTGCGCTCGAGGTTGTTTCGCGGCCGGTGATGTTGATTCGACTCCATCGTGAAGCGAGCGATGAACTCGACGAAGCACGGGAGTGGTACGCCGAACGAAGTGAAGTTGCGGCGCAGGCGTTCGCTCTCGAGATCGATCACGCGATCGAAAGAATCGCGCAGTCGCCGCTCACATATCCACAAGGCCGGCGTGGCGAACGACGCTTCGTTCTGAATCGCTTTCCGTTCACGATTCTCTATCGCGTGCGCGCAGATCATGTGTTTATCACCGCGATTGCACATCAAAACCGCCGACCCGGGTATTGGCGACATCGCAGGTGAAGTTTGAAGGTGATGCCTTCACCATACTCCGCCCTACATCCGCACCTGCGCGCCCAACTCGATCACCTGATTCGGTGGGAGCGAGAAGAATGTTGCGGCGCTGCTGGCGTTGCGATTCATCCACGCGAACATGTGCTCGCGCCAGATCGACATGCCGGGGTGTTCCGTCGGGATGAGCGTTTCACGACCGAGGAAATAGGACGTGGCCATCGTGTCGAACGAGACCGGGCCTTTCAGCTTCTGCAGCGTCTCCGGGAGATTCGGATCTTCCATGAATCCGTAGCGCACCGTCAGCCGGTACACGCCCTGGCCGAGCTCCAGCCATTCCGAGCGTTCCTCCTCCGACAAATGCGGCTCCTCTTCCGTGATCACACTCAGCAACACCACGCAGTCATGCACGACTTTTTTGTGCTTGATGTTGTGCAGAAGCGCGGTCGGAATGCCCTGCGTCTGGCGCGTGAGAAACACCGCGATGCCCTTCACGCGCTGAATGCGATTCGACGCGAGCTGACCGACGAACGTATCCGTATCGATCGCGCTCTCCGCGAGACGCTGACTGAGAATGCGGCGTCCGGTGAACCACGTCGTCATCAGCGTGAACACGAGCACGCCGACCACGATCGGGAACCATCCGCCATCCGCGATCTTGATCACGTTCGCGCCGAAAAACGCGAGGTCGATGATGAGGAACGGCACCGCGAATGCGAGCACCGCCCACAACTTCCAACCGAATCGCTCGCGCGCCACGACCGCGAACAGCGCGGTCGTGATGCCCATCGTCGCGGTGACCGCGACACCGTACGCACCGGCGAGACGCGTCGACGCACCGAACCCGATCACGAGTCCGATCGCGCAGATCATCAGCACGAAATTCACCGACGGGATGTAGATCTGCCCGATCTCGCGCGCCGACGTGTGGCGTACGCGAATGCGTGGCAGATACGCGAGCTGCACGGCCTGACGCGTGAGCGAGAACGCGCCCGAGATCACGGCTTGTGAAGCGACGGCGGCGGCGAGCGTCGACAGCACCACGAGCGGCACGAGCGCCCATCGCGGCGCCATGAGATAGAACGGGTCGCGCACCGTCGACGGATCCGTCAACAGCATCGCGCCCTGTCCGTAGTAGTTGAGAATCAGGCTCGGGAACACGCCCGCGAACCACGCCAGACGAATCGGCTTCGCGCCGAAATGTCCCATGTCCGCGTAGAGCGCCTCACCACCGGTGACGACGAGGAAGACCGAGCCGAGGACGAGATACGCCGCGAGATCGTGCTCGAGGAAAAAGCGCACCGCGTGATGCGGGCTGAGCGCCACCATCACGCGCGGCTCGCGAATGATGTTGTAGATGCCGAGTGCCGCGAGCACCGTGAACCACACCATCATCAACGGTCCGAAGAGACTGCCGACTTTCGCGGTGCCGAACTTCTGCACGGCAAACAACGCGATCAGCGCGACGACCGTGATCGGGACGACGTACGGCTGGAACGTCGACGTCACGACGCCGATGCCTTCGATCGCCGAGAGCATCGTGATCGCCGGCGTAATCATGCCGTCGCCGTAGAGCAACGCGGATCCGAACAAGCCGAGTGCGATCAACACACCGCGGCGCACGCCGCGCCGTCCTGCTTCACGCGGACGCACGAGCGACATCAGCGCGAGGATTCCGCCTTCACCGCGATTGTCCGCGCGCAGCACGAACACGAGGTACTTGAGCGTGATCACGAGAATCAGCGACCACGTGATCAGCGACAACACGCCGAGCACGTTGTCATGCGTCGGCAGCAGTTGATGTCCGTGATGCACCATGAAGCACTCTTCGAGTGCGTAGAGCGGACTCGTACCGATGTCGCCGTAGACGACACCGAGGGCTCCAAGTGCGAGGGTGAGGAAATAGCGACGGCTGTGCGGCTGCTCTGCGGAATCCATGAAGTGCGGGTTGCAAATGTAGCAGGTTTACCGGCCGCGATCAGAAACGAGTCTGAATCCCTACGATGTAATTCGCATCCGACGTGAGCTGAATCGCGTTCACGTCCTGATACAGCGGCAACTGCACGATCCCGTACAACGCTCCGCGCCGCAACGGCACGCGCACACCCGGCGATGCGAACACGTACGTGCCGCCCGTGAATGCTGCCTCTTCCGGCTCACCGCCGATCGTGTCTTTGTCGCGGAACCGCGAGTTCACCTGCAACAACAATTCGAAATGACGGGACAGCGCGTACGCGGTGCCCGCGTTGAGCTGCAACTCGTTGCCGAGTCGATACCCGCGATTCGCACCACCGCGAAATTGATACGTCGCCGAGACGAAATACGGCATCAGCGCCATGTCGCCCATCGGCCCGCTGACGCGCGAGTGATGCAGCAAACCACCTTCGTACGAAATGCCGACGATGCCGTCGGTCGTACCGGTGCCTGCCTGAATCGGCAGCTCGCCGATCTCGCCTTCATCGTTCGCGGACGAGTCATCACCCGTCGGCAACTTCACGCCGCCGATCAGCCACCACGACGAGTGCGTGATCGCATTCGGCTCGCGCAGTGCGAAGCGCGCCTGCAGGACGATGTCGCCGAGGCCGCGGATGTCCCACGATTCCGCAACCGTGTTGTGCTCGCCGCGCGGAGCGCCCGCGTGCTCGTGACTGCTCGCGAGATGATCGTGCGAGCGCGAGACCCACGGCACCGCCGCGGTCAGTTGCCAGCGCGTCAACGGCGCGTATCCGAAGACCGCCGTCGCCACGCGATTCGTCGTGCGCAACTCATCGTGATGCGGTCCATGCAGCTCGCCCACGCTCGCGCTCGACGTGCCGATGCGCGGATGATCGAGATCGATCGACTGCAGCGAGAGATCGAGCGTGAAGCCGCCCGCGGCGGCGCGATTCAGCGACTGCAGATCGAGCGGACAGGACGCCGAGCCGCAGCCCGCGTACGTCACTTGCGCAAGTGTGGCGAGAAGGAAAGCAGCAAGGACGCGCAGCCTCATGGGAGTCCGCATGTTACGCCGCACCTCCGTCAATGACGCGTAGAGACCCTGTGAAAGTCGCGTCTCGAAGCGGTCGTCAGAGAAACCGCCGTGCGCGTTTCGAAACGCCGAACATCACCTGTCACAGCGTTGTAACACGTACTCACCCGTGACAGCAGGCCCTACGAGTTGCTCCCGGACCAGTTCGTATCGTGCATCCGTGGATCATGGGAGAACCTCGATGAAGATTCGTCATTCGCTGCTCGTCGCGGTGGTTGTGTGTGCGCTCGCCATCGCGAGCGGCGCGCATGCGCAAGCGACGTTCGATGCACAGAGCAACGTCAGCGACACGCTCACGAGTGTCGCAAATACGACGGCGTTCAACCACACCACGGGTGCGGGCACCAATCGCCTGTTGCTCGTGGCGGTGTCGATGAACCTTCGCAACGCGACCGGCACGACCGTCACGAGCATCACGTATGGCGGCACGCCGCTCACGCTGCTCGATGCGATCACCGATGGCGGACCCGAAACGCGCACCGAGGTTTGGTACCTCCTGAATCCAGCGGTCGGAACCGGCGGCATCCTTCTCACGGCCGGCGGCATCACGCCCGGACAAAACGTCGACTCCGTCACCAGCGCAACGACATTCAGCAACGTCGATCAGATCGCTCCGCCAACCGCAACCGCGGCAGGCACGAACTCCCCCGCAACTGTCACGCTCACCGGCACCGCCGCAACGGACATCGTGATCGATTTCGTCGGCGTGCGCGAGTCCGCAAACATCACGGCGAACGGCGCGCAAACGGTGGGATACAACGTTTCCACCGGCACATCGAACAACGACATTCAGGCCGGATCGAGCAGACGCGCGGCGGGAACGCCAAACACGAGCATGACGTGGACGCTCTCCGCAAATCGCCGCTGGACGCACATCGCGGTCGGCGTGGAGCAAGCGACTGCGGACGTCGAGGTCACGCAGAGCGCGATCCCCGATCCCGTCGATCCGGGCGGCATCCTGACGTACACGTTCTACATTCAGAACAACGGTCCGTCGACTGCAACCGGCGTCACGCTCAGCGACACGATTCCGGGCGCGACGACGTTCGTCAGCTCGAATACGACGCAGGGCAGCTGCAGCGGCACATCGACTGTGACGTGCAACATCGGCACGCTGACGCTCGGACAAACCGCGACGGTCACGATTCAAGTCACCGCACCACTCACCGGCGGATTGATCGCGACGAACACCGGCACGGTCACGACAACGACGAGCGATCCCGTCACACCAAACACCGCGAGCGCCACGGCGTACTCGCTCGTGCAATCAACCGTGTGCGGCACGCAGCCGGGCAAAGACGGCGCGGGCGGAACGCTCTCCGGCGTCGTCAACTCGTACTGGCCCGGCACCGCGAGTGCGGCGGTGAACGCAACATCGATCACGTTAGGCGCACGGCGCGGCGCGGCGAACAGCATCACCGCGGGCGATCTGTTGCTCGTGATGCAAATGCAGGACGCTGCGATCGACAGCAGCAACGATGATCGCTACGGCAACGGACTCGGCATCACCGGCGGCACGACCGGAATCGGCGCCGGCTACACGAATGCGAATAACGCGGGCCGCTACGAGTACGTCGTCGCAACGAACACGGTTGGCGGCGCAGGCGGCACGGTCAACTTCACGGCGGTCGGCGGCACTGGTGGTCTCGTGTACGCGTACACGAACGCGAACGCGACCGGCACGATGGGACAACGACGCTTCCAGGTCGTGCGCGTGCCGCAATACACGACGGCAACGCTCGGAGCGACGCTCACAGCATCCGCGTGGAACGGCACGACAGGCGGCATTCTCGCCATCGACATCGCCGGCGATCTCGCCCTCGGCGGCACAACCGTCAACGTCAACGGACTCGGATTCCGCGGCGGCGCCGGTCTGCAGCGCGCAGGCGGCGCGGCAAGCTCGAATGATTACCGCAACACCGTCGGAACGAACGTTCACGGCGCGAAAGGCGAAGGCATCGCCGGTACACCGGAGTGGGTGCTCGATGCAGGCGCAAACCTCGACGTCGGACCGCAGGGATATCCGAACGGCGACTTCGCGCGCGGCGCTCCCGCAAACGCGGGCGGCGGCGGCAGCGACGGCGAGCCGACGAACAATCAGGACAACTCCGGCGGCGGCGGCGGCGCGAACTGGGGCCGCGGCGGCGGCGGCGGCAACACGTGGGCGTCGAATCTCGCGCGCGGCGGCTTTGGTGGCGCTCCGTTCTACAACTCGCCGGGACGCGTCGTGTTAGGCGGCGGCGGCGGTGCGGGCTCGCGCAACAACAGCTCTGGAATTGCGGGCGCAGGCGCGGCGGGCGGCGGCATCGTGCTGATTCGCGCGGGTCGTCTCACCGGCACCGGCACGATCACCGCGAACGGCGCCGATGCATACAACGACACCGATAACGATGGTGGCGGTGGCGGCGGCGCAGGCGGATCGATCGTCGTGCTCACGCGCGGCGGCAGCTTCAGCGGACTCACGGTTCGCGCGAACGGTGGTGCCGGCGGCGATGCGTGGCGCACACAGGCACCGGGTGGATATCCCGGCGAACGTCACGGCCCCGGTGGTGGTGGTGGCGGCGGCTACATCGCACTCAACGGCACGCCCGCGGCATCGAGCGTGACCGGCGGAACGCCAGGCATCACGACGACCGCGAACGACACGTTCGGCGCGCAACCCGGCGCAACCGGCAACGTCGTTCTCGCCGCGAGCTTCGATCAGATCACCGGCATCAAATCGGGCTGCACCGACATCTCCGTCGCGAGCAGTGCTTCGCCGAGTCCTGTGATCGCAGGCAATCAACTCACGTTCACGCAGAGCGTGACGAACAACTCGACGATCGTTCCGGCCTACACTGTCACGCTCACGCAGACCACACCGCCGGGCACGACATTCGTTTCGATGACGCCGCCCGCGGGCTGGTCGTGCACGACTCCGGCAATTGGCGGCACCGGCGCGGTCACGTGCACGAAAACCGATCCACTCGCACCGAGCACAAACTCCGGCAATTTCACATTCGTCGTCGCGACCGATCCGTCGCTCGCGAATGGATCGACGATCACGCAACCGGTGTCGACATCGACGTCGAGTCCCGAACCGAACACCGCGAACAACAGCACGTCGACGAACACGCCGGTCATTCGCCGCGTCGATGTCGGCGTCACGAAAGTCGCGAGCGATCCCGGTCCTGACAGCGCATTCGCGCAAGGCGAGACCGTGACGTACTCGCTCGTCGTTTCGAACAACGGACCATCGCGCGCGACGAACGTCGTCATGACCGACGTGCTGCCCGCGGGTCTTTCGTTCAACAGCGTCACGCCCGGCGGACCGACGTGCACGCAATCATCCGGCACCGTGACCTGCACGTGGTCGGCGATGAATCCGGGCGCGACGAACAACGTGTCGATCAGCGCGACGATCACCGCGAACACAACGCAGATCATCAACACCGCGAACGTCACGCGAACGGAGACCGACACGAACGCGACGAACGACAGCGCGAGCGCGACGATCAGCGTGCTCGCGCCGACGGCCGTGCACATGCTCGACGTGAAAGCATCGCAGGACGAGAACGGCCAGGTCGTTCTCGACTGGACGACGACGTTCGAAGCAAACAACCTCGGCTTCAACGTCTATCGCCTTACCGCCGACGGCACGCAGGAAAAGATCAATCGTCATCTCATCGCCGGTTCCGCGCTGTTCACGCGCCGCGGCACATTGCCGTCCGGACGCTCGTATCGCTGGACCGATCGCATCTCTTCGCAGAACTTCACGCAATACTTCGTCGAGGACGTCGATCTCGACGGCACGCGCACGATGCACGGCCCCGTCACGCCGGCCATCATCGCGTCAGCGTTCATGGAAGCGGCGCAGAACGCGCCGATGATTCATCAGATCGCATCGCAGAGCGTGTTCACGTCCGACAACGGACTCGGTGCGCCGTCCGAACCGAAGACTCGCGCGAATCAGGTGCAGCAGTTCAATCTCGCTACGGAAAAGGCCGTGAAATTCGCGATTGCGAATGAAGGCTGGTATCGCGTCACGAAGAGCGAGATCACGGCGGCGGGCTTCGATCCCGGTGTCGATCCGGGCCGTCTCGCGCTCTACACGGGCGGCATCGAACAACCGTTGTTCGTCAATGACGGCGGTGATGGCCGCTTCGATGCGAACGACACGGTCGAGTTCTACGCAATCGGCAACGACACGCCGTCATCCGGCACGCGCACGTACTGGCTCGATCGCGACAAACCGCGGCAGTCGCTGACGAAACCGTCGACGGGCCGAGGAACCACGACCGCGAAGAACACGCAGTACACGTATCGCCGCGTCGAGCGTTCCGTGTTCTTCACCGCGCTGACGAACAACGGCGATCGCGAGAATTTCTTCGGCGCGATCGTGACCAACGGCGGCGTCTCGCAGGACGTCATCGTCGAGAATCTCGACACGAAAGGCGGCGACGCGACCGTGACGCTCGTGTTGCAGGGCGGCGCGGAAGGGAAGCATCGCGTGCGCGTGAGCCTCAATGGCAGCAGCGACTCCGCGGTGATCAACGTCAATGATCTGAAGCGCGTGTCGACGAGCTTCGCCGTGCCGCTGTCGCGACTGCGCAACGGCGTCAATACGTTCTCGCTCACCGCGTTAGGCGGCGATGACGACATCACGGTCGTCGAATCGATCGAGCTCACGTATCCGCGACAACTGCTCGCATCGAACGATGCATTGAAGGTCGTCGCCGATGGCGGCGCGACAGTTACGGTCAATGGATTCACAACCGATGTCGTTCGCGCATTCGACGTGACCGATCCCTTCCAGCCGTCGCTGCTGACGACGACGGTCGAACGATCCGGCGCCACGTATCGCGCGACGACGATTACGCCGAACGGTTCGGATCGCACAATCGTGTTCCTCGGATCGGCGCGCGCCGCGAAACCAGCAGCACTGGCCGCGAACTCGATCTCGAACTGGAACGACAAGAAGAACAACGCGGACTACGTCATCGTGACGCACGCGTCGCTCGCGCCTGCAGCGGAGCCGCTGGCCGCGAAGCGCAAAGCAGAAGGCTTGAAAACCGTGATCGTCGACGTGGAGGATCTCTACGACGAATTCACATACAGCGATCACAGTCCGGATGCGATTCGCGAGTTCCTGCGACGCACGCGCGACTGGAAAACCTCGCCGCGCTACGTGCTGCTCCTCGGCGACGCGAGTTTCGATCCACGTAATTACCTCGGCCTCGGCGACTACGATCTCGTCCCGACGAAACTCGTCGCCACGAGCTTGATGAAAACCGCGTCCGATGACTGGTTCGCGGACTTCAATGACACCGGAATCCCGAGTATCGCCATTGGACGCATTCCCGCGCGCACACGGGGTGAGGCGCAAACCGCGATCACGAAGATTCTCAATCGCACCGTGGTGAATCGCGTCAACGCCGTTGCTGATACTGATTTCACCAGCGCGGCACAAGCGCTCAATGCACTCGTTCCCGCGACGTACGAAAAACAGATCACGACCGCGGATCGTGCATTCGAGTCCGCGCTGACGACGTACGTCGGTCACGGCTCCGTCGAGTTGTGGGCAACCGGCTTCAATGACGCCAGTGCGTCGGCGCTGAACAACGGCACGAAGCTGCCGATCGTCGCCGCGATGACGTGCCTCAACGGCTACTTCCACGATCTCTACACCAACAGCCTCGCCGAATCATTGTTGTTCAGTGCGAACGGCGGCGCGTCCGCGGTGTGGGCATCGTCAACACTGACGGCACCGGGCGCGCAGCTCGATCTCGCATCCGCGTTCTACAAAGCGTTGTTCCCGAACGCGCGCATCGGCGATGCGGTATTGAAGGCGAAGGGCGCCACAAAAGACGACGACGTGCGGCGTTCGTGGATTTTGTTTGGCGATCCGACGATGACCTTGCGGTAATGCCGAGGCTTATACTCGCGCTACGTGAAAATCGTTGCGCGAGTATTCCTCGGCCTCGCGGCCGCATGGGTGCTGCTCTTTGCGACAGTCCTATGGGCCATGTCGCAACGGCCAGTCGTCTTCGGCAAATTCATGAAGTACGCGCCCGCACCACTGGTGTGGGGTGCATTGCCGGCGAAAGACATGTGGCTGCACGCGCGACGTGGAACACTGCGCGCTGGCGATCCGGCGCCGGACTTTACGTTGCCGCGGCGCGATCGCACTGAGGATGTGACGCTGTCGAAGTATCAGCACGTGCGACCCGTCGTGCTGGTCTTCGGCAGTTACACCTGACCGCCTTTCCGGCAGGCGGTGCCTGCCCTCAAGGCGCTGTACTACCGCTATCGCAACGACGTCGAATTCTTCATCGTCTACATTCAGGAAGCGCATCCGGTCGATCTCTGGCAGATGTCGATCAACGAGAAGGAACAGGTCCTCGTGCACAGCACGAAGACCTTCGACGAACGTCTCGCCGCCGCGGGCACGTGTCAATTGAAACTGGGACTGAGGATTCCGGCGCTCGTCGATAAACCCGATGACGCCGTGGAGCGCGCCTACACTGGCTGGCCCGATCGCCTGTACCTCATCGATCGCGATGGCAACGTCGCGTACAAGAGCGCAGCAGGCCCGTTCGGATTTCGCCCCGAGGAGTTGGAAGCGGCGATTGCGAAAACAGGGGCTAAAACACGCCAAAATCCGTGATTTTCGCGCCCTAACAGCTTGCCATTCGCAAAATCTCCACTAATATTGGAATCCGCAGCTAGTCAAATTCCGACAGCCAGGAAAGGAACGTCCCATGCCTCGTAAGGTCAAGTACTGTGCAAAGGGCCTCCATCCCATGACGGCGGACAACACCTACGAACACCCCTCCAAAGGAGCGGAGTGCCGCGAGTGCAAGCGCGCTTACATGCGCGAGTACATGCGCGAAGCGCGAGCCCGCGAAGCGCAGCGGTAAATGCGAGCGCGCCCGGCGCGCGCTCAATCCACGTCGATCCCATCAGCAACCTTGCGTCGCACGCAACGCGTCCTCACTAGGGCGCGTATGACTGACGAGCAATCTTGGCGCGCACTAGAGCGGATTGATCTGCGCGCGCCGACGCATGCCTCCTACCCGCCTTCGATTCACATCGAACACGGTCAGTGC
>JBQCJC010000098.1:0-7083 GCA_051953135.1 Thermoanaerobaculia bacterium
CAACACGAAGTGATTCGCGACTACAAAATCCGCGGCGTCATCGACAAAGGCGGCATGGGCGCGAAAACGCTCGCCGCGTGCAAAGAGTACGGAGCCGTTTACCTCCACGCGATCGGCGGTGCCGCACAGGTTTGCGCCGCATCGATCAAACGCGTCGACGGCGTCGACTGGATGGACCTCGGATCTCCCGAAGCGATCTGGCACTTGTGGGTCGAAGACTTCATGGCCATCGTCACGATGGACGCACACGGCCAGTCGCTGCACCAGCAGGTGTTCGAAGAATCGCGCGAGAAACTCGCGGCGCTGAAAGCGTAATTCAGCGCCGCGGTTAGATTCATTCGAGCATTCGTGCGATCGCCGGAGCGACGAACAGATAGCTGAAAAACGCCAGCGCCGTCCAGACCAGCGCCCACGTCCAGAACCGCACCGGTAATGCGCTGCCACGCATTGAGGCGCGCAGCTTCAACACCGGATAGATCAGGAATCCGATCACAGGAAATGCGATCGCGCGGCTCAACGGCACGCTCACACCCGCACGATTGAGAATCACTGCGCCGACGCCAGCGATGAGCGCCCCCGCGACGACGGTTGCGAGGAGCAGTACGATCAGCACATCGCGCGGCACAGGAACTTGTTTGTCGTTCGTCATGACCGTCATCAGGTTCCTCACAAGTACGTGAGGATGATTGGGACCGTGCAGCCGAGCTTCACCGCCGCACACACCACGACTACACATTCGGGAAATGCTGGTCCGGTAAACACACACGCTACCGCGCCAACAAGACAGCCATTGATCACACAGCCCAGCCATTCGCGCGCTGGTCGCGGCATGGATGACGCCAACTCGATCTGCGGTGACGCGGCAACGCCGTTGAGGGACGCGACGAGAAGGGGCTGCTGCCGACCCGAGGATAGGGTGTCCGCGTATTCGAGATCCGGCGGCTTTCTCCAGATTGTCGATTCATACGTAACAGTCGGTGTCGTCGTTGCGACATCGAACTGCGCCTCCTGCAATAGCTCGGCTCCGTTCGAGTATCGGGCAAGCCACATCGTGCCTTCCCATGTCGAATCATCTCCGTCATCCCACGACCAGAACACGATTTCGCCCTCGGTCGTCTCCACGCTCTGAACCGGCGCGAAATTGGCCGGCGCGACAGCACCGGTGCGAAAAACCACCACACGGTCCGTAGGTGTGAATCCGCGCGCAGTCAGGCGGCGCTCCGCCTTCTCGAAAGCGGTCGGCCTTTTGCTTTTCAGAAGTTCGAGATGTGCTTTCTGTACGGGATTCGAGCGATCGGGCTCGTTCTGAATGCGATGATTTTGCGCAGTTACCACAGCGTACGATGCCTTCGGACTCGCGCCGAGCGTAAGAGCCCAAACCGAAGACATGACAGACCGCACAATCTTCATTCCCTTTCAAACGTAATGGAAACACGCACACCCCGCCCTCCGTCAAGACACCTTTAATTCTCTACCGCCAGACGCATGTGCGCATTCATGGAGGAGTAGCAATGAGAGTTGAAAATGACACGCTCGGTCCGGTTCACGTTCCCGATGACGCGCTCTATGGCGCACAAACTCAGCGCGCGGTCGAGAACTATCCGATCAGCGGATTGCGCGAGCATCCGACGTTCGTTCGCGCATTCATTCTGCTCAAGCGCAGTGCGGCGTTGGCGAATCGCGAGTCAGGCGCGATGGATGACGAGCGCGCGAATGCCATCGTCAGCGCCTGCGATCGCATCCTCGGCGAGTTTGAGAATCACAGACACCACTTCGTCGTCGATGTCTTTCAGGCCGGCGCGGGCACGTCGTTCAACATGAACTGCAACGAGGTGATCGCGAATCTCGCGAACCTTTCGTTAGGCGGACAACTCGGCGAGTACAAGCCGATCCATCCGAATGATCACGTCAACATGGCGCAGTCGACGAACGACGTTTTTCCGACCGCCATTCGCATCGCGACGTTATTGCTCCTGCAGCAACTTTCCCCCGAGCTGCAGAAACTCGTCGATGCACTCGATGCGAAAGGCGATGAATTCGCCGACGTGATCAAGTCCGGCCGCACGCATCTCGCCGATGCAGTGCCGGTCACGTTAGGACAGGAGTTCAAGGCCTACGCCGCGGCGATGCGTCGCAGCACGCAACTGCTCGCGAATGCTGCAATCGAATTACAGACGCTAGGCATCGGCGGCACCGCGACCGGCACCGGCATGAACACGCCGAACGGATATCGCTTCGCGGTGGTGAAGCATTTGCGCGAGGCGACGAAGCTCGAATTGCAACCGACGACCGATCTTCGCGAAGCGATGCAATCGCAATTGCCCGTCGTCGCCGTCTCCGCCGCGCTGCGCAATCTCGCACTGGAGCTCACACGCATCACGAACGATTTGCGTTTGCTCTCCTCCGGCCCGCTCACCGGCCTCGCGGAAATCACACTGCCCGCGGTGCAACCCGGCTCGTCGATCATGCCCGGCAAAGTGAATCCGTCGATTCTCGAATGCATGAACCAGGTGCTGTTCCACATCATCGGCGCCGACACCGCGATCGCATATGCATCGCAGGCAGGTCAGCTCGAGCTCAACGTGATGATGCCGCTGATGGCGTTCGAGATCACGTTCTCGATCGAGATTCTCAAGAACTTCCTGCCGGTCTACGTCGACAAATGCATTCGCGGAATCGCGGCGAATCGCGAGCGCTGCGAGGCGTACTACATCAGCAGTCCGTCGCTCGCGACCGCATTGAATCCGATCATCGGGTACGCTGCCGCCGCGGAGCTCGCGAAAGAATCGGCGCGCACCGGGAAACGCATCCCCGATCTGCTGCGCGAGAAGAATCTTTTGTCGGAGGACAAAATCGCGGCGATTTTCACTCCGGGATTTCTCGCAGGACAAGCGGACTGAGGGCGGTTTTATAATGCCGCCACTCGTCCGATCGAATGCGACTCTTCATCGCAACCCACTTCCCGCCGGAGATTCTGCGCGATCTCAATGACCGCGTGTCGCGCTTTCGCTCGCGTCTGCCGCAGGCGTCGTGGGTGCGTCCCGAGTCTCAGCACCTCACCTTCGCATTCCTCGGCGAACAGCCCGAGCAATTGCTGCCGAAGATCACGCCGCAGCTCACGAGCGAGCTCGCGAAGCTCTCGAAATTCGAAGCAAAACTCAAAGGCTGCGGCTTCTTTCCGAATCCGCGACACGCGCGCGTCGGCTGGATCGGCATCACGCCGGACGAGCCATTCGCGAAGATCGCGCGCATCGTTCGCGAGGTCGTGACGCACAACGGCGTGCAACTCGATCGCAGCGACTTCAAAGCGCATCTCACGCTGATGCGCATGCGCGAAGGCTGGCCGCCCGCATCGATCGAATTGTTCAGCAAATCACTGCGCGATTACGAATCAACGCCATTCGTCGTCGACACGATCACGCTCTTCCACAGCCAGCTCAATCCGCAGGGCGCGATTCACACGCCACTGGAGCGCTTCCGCCTTTCATGAGCATCGCCAGCCATCCGGATTTCGCCGAAGGCGCGTACGACGAGCTTTCGTTCTGGAGCTCGCGTTTTGGCGCATTGCTCTTCGACAATCTCGAATTGCGCGTGAACACGAAAGGTCTCGACGTCGCGTGCGGCACGGGCTTTCCGTTGTTCGAGCTCGCGCATGCGCACAGCCCGTCGTCTCATTTCACAGGACTCGATCCGTGGACCGCGGGACTTCGCCGCGCACATCGCAAGCTCGACGTATTCGGTCTGACAAACGTCGATCTCGTCGAAGGCGATGCGCACGAGATGTCGATGTTCGCGAATGAATCATTCGATCTCATCACGTCGAACCTCGGCATCAACAACTTCGACGATCCGCCGAAAGCGATGCGCGAATGTTTTCGCGTCGCGCGCAAGGGCGCGCGCATCGCGGTGACAACGAATCTCACCGGACACATGGCCGCGTTCTACGACGTCTTCCGCGCGAGTGTTCCACCGGAGCTCGTCGATGCCGTGAATCATCAGGAAGCGCATCGCGGCACACGCGCGACGATCGAAGCGCTGATCACGGATGCGGGATTCAAACTCGACAAGGTTGTCGAGAGCGAATTCCATCTGCACTTCGCCGATGGAACCGCGATGCTGCGTCATCCGCTCGTCGGATTTTTCAAGGACGGCTGGCTCGCGGTGACGAGCGACGAGAACGTCTGGAAGGCGATCGAAGAGAAACTTAACGCCGGCCCGAAGCCGCTTCGGTTTCGGATTCCGATGCTATACGCGCAGGGCTCGAAGCCTTAGCACGCTCGCGCGTCGCGCGGCTCTTCGCGATTTCTTTTCCGCGCAACTGACCGCATGCCGCGGCGATGTCGCGGCCTTTCGAGCGTCGCACCGTCACGCGAACGCCATTGCGCACGAGCGTATCGACGAAACGATCGATCTCGCGATCACTCGGACGCTTCATCCATTTCGGCAGATTCGCGTCTTCATTGAATGGGATTGCATTCACTTTCGCGTGAATGCCACGAATCACTTTCGCAAGCGCAACTGCATCCGCGGATGAATCATTGAAGCCAGCGAGCAGCACGTATTCGATCGTGACGTCGCGTCCCTTCTCGAGCGGAAACGCGCGCAGCGCATCCATCAACTCTTCGAGCGGATACTTCGACGTGATCGGCATGATCTCTTCGCGACGCTTGCGATCCGGTGCATTGATCGAGATCGCGAGATTCGGCCGGCGCTCGAGTTTCGCCAGGTCGTGAATGCCCGGGATGATGCCAGACGTCGATACCGTGATTCTCCGCGGCGACATGCTGCGATACAGCACATCGAGCGTCGCGATGAGGTTGTCGAAATTCAAAAGCGGTTCGCCCATGCCCATGAACACGACGTTCATGTGCTCGGCCGGAATCTGCTTTTCGTGCTGAATCACGAAGAACTGTCCGAGCATCTCCGCGGGTGTGAGATTGCGTCCCGCGCCGAAAAATCCGGTCACGCAAAACGTGCAACCGACCGCGCATCCTGCTTGCGATGAAAGGCAGATGCTCGTGCGATCGCCCATCGGCATGTAGACCGATTCGATGCGCTGACCATCCTGCAGTTGAAACAAATACTTCTGACTGCCATCGCTCGCCGGCACCGTGCGCGTGAGCACATCCGGTTGCGCGAGCGTGAATTGCTCCGCGAGTTTTGCGCGCGTTTCTTTCGGGATGTTCGACATGGCGTCGAACGAATCGACTCCGCGCACGTGCATCCATTCCTCCACCTGCCGCGCGCGGAAAGGTGGAGACACGATTGCGCCCAGCGTGCGTTCGAGCTCCGCGGGCGGCAAATCGTAAAGGTTGATGAGACTCACTGTTCTTCCGAAGTCGGTGCTAAAGGCTCGACGCGACGTGCGCCGCGAACTTTGCGCGTGGGGTCGATGCCGAGCGCGCGAAGGAGCGCGAGATCGTTGACGTTGATGCGGAACTGCACTTCGCGCGGCGGCTCGGCCGGCGTCACCGCGGTTTCGTCCTCGGTCGTGCCGTCCTGTTTGTTGAGGCCAATCGTTGCGTCGAGGACGACGTAGAGGTCGTAGCCCTCATCGCGAATGCGTTGAATGTGGCGGTTGACATCCTCGGAGCCGGAGATCGACTCATTGATCGCCGTGCCGAGGTCCTGCAGGAGCTGCTTGATCTTTTCGTCCACGCGCTCTCCGATTAGATGCACGTAAACTATTGAAAAACAAGCAACTTAAGTTTTACGTGCGCAAACAGATTATGCAAACGGGAGCGCTGCCGGTCAATATTTCACTCGCTGCCTGACCGGAGTACACTGTTTGCCCGTCCGTTCTCGCGACGCCGGGGCTGCAAAGGCGTCGCCACCGCGCTAGTGGATCTGCGAGCTCTCAGCTCGCGGGTAAAGAAAACGCTCGGCGGGCTGAGAGCCCGCCGCTCCACTCAACTGTTCCACAGCTCAGACCAGAAGCCGAGATACTTCCAGCGTCCCCAGCGCGCGTAGCGACGCAGCATCGCCTTGTCCGTGACTTTGCGTCCGCCGTGATACGTCTCGCGCACGTGCCTGCGGAACTCCGTGTCGACCGCGATGTAATCGTGACGACCATCCATCGCCAGCAGATGCGCCGCGCCGTACGGACCGATGCCCGGAAGTTTGAGATAGCTCTTGAACAATGACGGCGTGTCGAGACTCGGATCACCAACGGTGGAGAGATCGAACGACGCGAGTTGATGAATCGACTTCGCGCGATAGCCGAGGCGACACACTTCCTGCAGCTCTTCGGGCGAGAAACGCAACACGTCCTGCTGCGAAGGAAACGCGCCATCGCGTCCACACGTCTCGACGAGCAACTCGACCATGCGTTTCGTCTGGCGCCACATCGTGTTCGTCGTGGCGATGATCTTCACCGCGTCTTCCCACAACGTCGCACCACACAACAATCGCCCGAATCGCGATTCGACCACCCACGCGTGACGCTCCGAATCCTTCGCCAGTTCGTGAAACTCGGAGAGATCGACATGCAACTGGAACATGCGCGTGATCCGCTTGCGCAATTCGTCGGAATCATTCGCGCCATCGATGTGCAACGTCCTCGCACGATGCGTGATCGCGAGATCGGCGACATGACCATCGATCACTTCCTTGCGGCGCAACGTTTTCTCTTCGGGAGACCAGCGGAACGGCGCGAGCTGATACCAGCCGTGCGATACGACCGTGGATTCGAAAGAAAAGTCGCGAGGTGTGGAGATGTTGGAGGCGACGGCCGGAATCGAACCGGCGAATAAAGGTTTTGCAGACCTCTGCCTTACCACTTGGCTACGTCGCCTCATCTCGCAACACGGCGGGCGAAAGGATCGCGAGTGTAGTGAACCGCCGTGGGAGCGTCAATATTCGTATCGCTACGCACTGATTCCCGTGTATTCGCGTCGTCCGCCTCCGGGTGTGTACAACGGCGCGAGCGCACGATGTTCTTCGAACACGGCATCAGGCAGGCGCGTGATCTTCGGCTCGCGTGCGGCATCGATCACGCGTTGAATACGCGCACGCGATCGTTCGAGTGTTTCGACGAGCGATGCATCACGATCCGCGGCGTCTGCAACCGCACGCGCGAGATCG